>NZ_VDDC01000008.1:0-219460 GCF_006239215.1 Paracoccus haeundaensis | reverse complement strand
GCTGCTGGGCGCCGCGCGGCGGCTTGCGACGGCGCGCCGGCGCGATGCGCAGCTGCGCCGGGTCCTGCGCATCGTGCCGGCCGCGCTGCTGGTGGGGCTGGGCTGGCTGGCCCATGCCGGCCTTGGTCCGCTGTCGGTGCGCGAAGGCGTCGCGGCATCGCCCGCCCCCGCATCGGTCACGGCGGCCCTGTCGGCGCATCAGGTCAGCCTGCTGCGTCTGGACATGACCTCGCAGCCCGGCATCAGCCGCCTGGACCCGGTCGAGATGCGCGCCGCCACCGGCATCGTGCTGCCCCGGTTTCCCGACGACTGGACGGTGCGCGACGCGCAGGTCTTCCCCTCGCCCCAGGGTCCGGGGATCGAGATCCTGTTCGACACGCCCGACCTGGGCACGATCAGCCATTTCGCGGTCCGCGCCGGCAGCTTCGACGTGACCCTGCCCCGCCTGCACCAGACGCCCGACCACGGCATCGCCTGGTTCCAGATCGGAGAGATCGCGCATGTGCTGGTCGCGGGCAACGACCATGCCGACCCGCTGCTCGCGACATCGGTCGCGCTGTCGGACACGCTCTACTGACATCAACCAACCGGAGGTTTTCATGCAACCCATCCGCCAGACCGGCCGCAGCGCCGGTTTCGCCCCCGCCGCCGTCCTGGACGACGGCCTGCGCGCGCACATGCTGCGCATCTACAACTACATGGGCCTGGGCCTGCTGGTGACCGGGCTGGTCGCGGTCGCGGTGGCCTCGGTCCCGGCGATCTACGTGCCGATCTTCAGCTCGCCCCTGCGGTGGGTGGTGATGCTGGCGCCGCTGGCCTTCGTGATGTTCCTGTCCTTCCGGATCGAGACCGTCTCGGCCGCCACGGCGCAGACGCTGTTCTGGGCCTTCTGCGCGGTGATGGGCCTGTCGCTGGCCTCGATCTTCCTGGTCTTCACGGGCACGTCGATCGCGCGCGCCTTCTTCGGCGCCGCCGCCATGTTCGCGGGCATGAGCCTCTATGGCTACACGACCAAGCGCGACCTGTCGAAGTTCGGCAGCTTCCTGATCATGGGCCTGATCGGCGTCATCATCGCCAGCATCATCAACATCTTCCTAGGCTCGTCCGCGCTGCAGTTCGCGATCTCGATCATCGGCATCCTGGTCTTCGTCGGCCTGACGGCCTGGGACACGCAGTCGATCAAGCTGGCCTACAGCGAACATCACGATGCCGAGACGCACCAGAAACTGGCGGTCATGGGCGCGTTGTCACTGTACCTGAACTTCATCAACCTGTTCCAGCTGCTGCTGAGCCTGACCGGCCAGCGCGAGGAATAGGCCCCAGACAAGGACCGCATCCATGGACCAGAACGACCGCCACGCCATCGAGGGGCTGTTCGGCAAGCTTGGCCAGGCCGCCCAGGCCCAGCCCCATCGCGACCCCCAGGCCGAGGCCCTGATCGCCGACCTGATGGCCCGCAACCCCGGTGCCGCCTATTACCTGGCCCAGACCGTGATCATGCAGGAACAGGCGCTGGCCACTGCCGAACAGCAGATGCAGCAGGTGCAGGCGCAGCCCGCGCCGGCCTCGGGCGGGCTGTTCGGCAAGCTGTTCGGCGGCAGCCAACCCCAGCCCCGCCCGATGGCCCATCGCCCCGCGCCCCAGCCCTACGGCCAGCCCGCCTATGGCCAGCAGCCGCAGGGGTCGGGTCCGTGGAGCAGCGGTCGCCCGTCGGGCGGCGGCTTCATGGCCGGCGCGGCGCAGACCGCGATGGGTGTCGCCGGCGGCGTGCTGCTGGGCAATGCCATCGGCGGCATGTTCGCGGGCCCTGCCGACGCCTCGGAGATGGAGCAGGAGCCCGCGATGGAGGAGGACGCCGGCTTCGACGACCCGGGCTTTGACGACGGCGGTTTCGAGGAATGATCACCACGGCGCCCGGAACCCCCGGGCGCCGCCTTTCGGCAGACGGCATGGCGATGCGCCCTCGCCGCATTGGCGTTCCGCACCGTCGGTGCTGCGCCACGACGCCATCAGCACGATCGTCTTCGCCCTGCGATCCGAAGCCCGCGCCATCGCTGCCGGCGACGCCGGAACCTGCAATGCCATGATCGCTGGCAGCAGTGACAGCCGGGCAATGCGTGCCGACGTCCTTCCATGATACGACTGAACTTATCGGTCCGTTTCGGCGTTTCCCCGGAAAGCAGGAGGATGTCATGGCGTCACGTGCGGTCTGGAAGGGGCAGCTGCGCCTGTCCCTGGTGGCCATCCCGGTCGAGCTGCATGCCGCGACCAAGACCGGGGCGCGCGTGTCCTTCCGCCAGATCCACGGCCCCTCTGGCAAGCCTGTGCGCTATGAGAAGACCGTGGCCGGCATCGGGCCGGTCAAGAGCGACGACATCCTGAAGGGATACGAGACGGGCGACGGCAACTATCTGCTGCTGGAACCCGACGAGATCGACGCGATCAAGCTGGACACCAAGAAGACGCTGGAACTGGTGCAGTTCGTCGACCAGTCCGAGATACCGCCCCTGTACTACAACAAGCCCTATTACGTGGTGCCGACCGACGATCTGGCCGAGGACGCCTATCGCGTGGTCCGCGACGCCCTGCGGGCCGAGAAGAAGACCGCCCTGGGCCAGTTGACCATGCGCGGCCGCGAATACCTGTGCGCGATCCGACCCTGCGGCGACGGGCTGCTGCTGGAGACGCTGCGCTATGAGGACGAGATCCGCGAGGCGGAGCCGCTGTTCGCCGCGATCGAGGACGCTGCCAGCGACGCCGACCTGCTGGAGGTCGCGACCCAGCTGATCCGGCGCAAGTCCTCGGCGTTCGATGCCGATGCGTTCCGCGACCATTACGACCAGGCGCTGCGTGCGCTGATCGAGACGAAGCGCAAGAACCGCAAGACCCCCCGCGCCAAGGCGGCCGAGGATGACGACCGCCCGTCGGGTGGCAACGTCGTGGACCTGATGTCCGCGCTGAAGGAGAGCCTGAAGAAGGACGGCGGCAAGGCCAAGGCCAAGCCCGCCGCAAAGCCCGCGTCCAAACCGCGTGCCAAGCCCAAGTCGAAATCCGCCTGACATGGCCGACCTGGGCGCCTATCTGGACAAGCGCGATTTCGGGGCGACGCCCGAACCGCAGGCGGACGGCACCCCTTCGGCGCTTGGGCTGCGCTATTCGATGCAGAACCACGACGCCACGCGGCTGCACTGGGACCTGCGGCTGGAGTGGGAGGGGGTGCTGCTGTCCTGGGCGGTGACGCGGGGGCCGTCGCTGGACCCGGCCGACAAACGGCTGGCCGTGCGGACCGAGGATCACCCCCTGTCCTATCTGACCTTCGAGGGCACGATCCCAAAGGGCCATTACGGCGCGGGCACCGTGATGCTGTGGGATCTGGGCTGGTGGCAACCGCTGGAACCCGCGGCGCGCGGGCTGGCCAAGGGGCACCTGAAGTTCCGGCTGCACGGTCGGCGGATGACCGGCGACTGGAACCTGATCCGCATGGCGCGCCGGGACAAGCGCGACAACTGGCTGCTGGTCAAGATCGACGACGAGGCCGCGGGCCAGCGCGACCCGGTGGCGCGCTATCGCACCAGCGTGGCGTCGGGGCGCAGCTTTGCGGCGATCCGCGCGGACAAGGCCGCCTGCCTGCCCGACCATTCCGGCACCCGTCCGGGCCACCGGCCCGTGCAACTGGCGACGCTGACGGACGATCTGGCCGATCACGCCACGCATTGGCACGAGCTGAAGCTGGACGGCTATCGCGCGCAGGTGGCGCTTGGCGCAGGTGGCCCGCGCGTCTTCACGCGGGCGGGCCATGACTGGACCGACCGTTTCGCCGACCTGATTCCCGCCCTGCGCGACATCCCCTGTGCCTCGGCCCTGATCGACGGAGAGATCGTGGCCGGCGCCGGTCTGCAGGGCTTCGGCACGCTGCAGGACGCGATCGCGGCGGGCGGGCCGTTCGGATACGTGGCCTTCGATCTGCTGCAGCTGGACGGGCGCGACCTGACGGACCATCCCCTGACCGAACGCCGCGCCGCGCTGGAGGGCCTGCTGCGCCCCCTGCCGCCGATGGGCGCGGTGGCGCTGTCGCCCGTCATCCACGGCCCGGCGGACGAGGCGCTGGCGCTGATCTGCGGCAATGGCGGCGAGGGGGTGATCGCCAAGCGGACCGATGCCCCCTATCGCGGCGGGCGCAGCCGCGACTGGCTGAAGATCAAGTGCCGCAGGCAGGGCACCTTCCGCATCGTCGGCTGGCAGGCAAGCACCAGCCGCGGCAGGCCCTTCGCCTCGTTGGCGCTGGCCTGCGACCGGGACGGGGGACTGGCCTATATGGGCAAGGTCGGAACCGGGTTCGACCAGGACACGATGGCCGACCTTGCCCGGCGCATGGAACCGCTGGTGCGCAGGGACGCCCCCGTCAAGGCCCCCCGCCGGGAGGTCGCGGGCATGACCTGGATCGACCCGGACCTGACCGCCCGGATCGATTACGCCGAAACCACCGCCCAGGGTCGCCTGCGCCATGCGGTGTATCTGGGCCTGCACGATGAGGGTCCGCCGATGCGAACGCCCGCCCCGACCGTCGCGATCAGCAGCGGCGACCGCGTGATCTTTGACAAGCCGCGCCTGACCAAGGCGGGGCTGGCCGAGTATTATCGCGCGGCCGCACCGCTGATGCTGCCCGAACTGGCCGGGCGGCCCCTGTCCCTGCTGCGCCTGCCCGACGGCATGGCCGGCGAGCGGTTCTTTCAGAAGCATCCCGGCAAGGGCTTTCCCGCCGCTCTGAAGATCCAGCAGATCGCCGACAAGGACGGCACGCCCAGCTCCTATGCCTATGTCACCGACGTCGAGGGCATCCTGGGCGCGGTGCAGATGGGCACGGTCGAATTTCACATCTGGGGCGCCCGTCGCGACCGGCTGGACCGGCCCGACCGCATGGTCTTTGACCTGGACCCCGACGAGGGCCTGGGCTTTGCCGCGACCCGCCGCGCCGCGCTGGAGCTGCGCGACGGGCTGTCGGGGCTTGGCCTGCGGTCCTGGGCGATGCTGTCGGGGGGCAAGGGCGTCCATGTGATCGTGCCGCTGCGCCGCACCGCGGGCTGGGACACGGTCAAGCTGTTCAGCCGCGGCGTGGCGATGCTGACGGCACAGGCCCATCCCGACCGCTTCACCGCCGAGATGTCCAAGGCAAAACGCAAGGGCCGCATCTTCGTCGACTGGCTGAGGAACGAACGCGGCGCGACGGCCATCGGGCCCTTCTCCGTGCGCGCCCGCCCCGGCGCGCCGGTGGCCTGCCCGGTCAGCTGGGACGAACTGGGGCGCATCCGCAAGGCTGGGGCGTTCTCGACCGCGCAGGCGCTGGAGCGGGGCTGGGCCGACACCGACCCGCCGCCCGCCCAGACCCTGTCGGCGGCCGTGATCGCGGCGCTGGACGCGGCGCTGACGGCCTGATCCTTACGCGGCCCTTACGCCCCCGGCCGGGATCACGCATGGCATCCTGACGCGCGCCTGTGGGATGATCGGACATCACTCATCAAGGGGATGTTCATGTCCGACATCATCTATCTTCTGCTTGGCACAGGCGGGTTTCTGGCCGTGATGGCCGGAACGCGCGCGCTGGCCCGTTCGTGACGGGGCGCCGATGGTCGACCTGGTCCTTGGCCTTGCCGTCGCGGCGGGCCTGTTCGCCTATCTGGTCGTGGCGCTGATGCGTCCCGACCGGTTCTGATGGGGGCGCGTCCATGTCCCCCTTTCTTGTCTTCGCGCTCTACGGCGCCGTCACGGTCGGCCTCGCCTGGCTGCTGGCCGGTCACATGCACCGCGTCTTTACCGGCCGGCGCGTCTGGTCCAGCCCGCTGATCGCCCCGGTCGAACGGGCCTTCCTGTCGGCTGCGGGCGTCACCGCCGGGCGCGGCCAGACCTGGTCGGGCTATGCCATGGCCGTGCTGGTCTTCAACCTGGCGGGGTTCCTGCTTCTCTATGCGATCCTGCGGCTGCAGGGCATGCTGCCGTGGAACCCCCAAGGCATCGGCCCGATGGCGCCGGACTTGGCCTTCAACACCGCGATCAGCTTTGTCACCAACACCAACTGGCAGGCCTATTCCGGAGAGGTCCAGCTGTCCTACCTGTCCCAGATGGTCGGGCTGACGGTGCAGAACTTCGTCTCGGCCGCCACGGGCATGGCGGTCGCGGTGGCGATCGTGCGCGGCTTTGCCGCCAAGGGCGACGGCCGCTTGGGCAATTTCTGGGTCGATGCGACGCGGGCGGTCCTTTATATCCTGCTGCCGCTGTCGATCCTGGCGGCCGTGGTGCTGATCTGGCAGGGCGTGCCGCAATCGCTGTCGGCCTATGTCCGCGCGACCACGCTGGAGGGCGCAGGTCAGATCATCGCCCAGGGCCCCGCCGCGGCCCAGATCGCCATCAAGCAGCTGGGCACCAACGGCGGCGGCTTCTTCGGCGTCAATTCGGCCCATCCGCTGGAGAACCCGACGATCCTGTCGAACATGATCCAGTCCGTCTATCTGCTGCTGATCCCGGTCGCCTTCTGCTTCCTCTTCGGGCGCATGGTGGGCGACCGGCGGCAGGGCTGGGCGATCTTCGCCGCGATGGGCGTGCTGTTCGTGGCTGGCCTTCTGCTGATGAACGCCCCCGAACAGGCGGGCAACCCCGCTTTGACCCAGGCCACCGGCATCACCGGCCCCAACATGGAGGGCAAGGAGGTCCGCTTAGGCGCCACCCTGTCGGTGCTGTGGGCCGAGGCCACGACCGCCGCGTCGAACGGGTCGGTCAACGCGATGCATGACAGCTTCATGCCCCTGTCTGGCCTGGTAATGATGCTGAACATGCAGGTCGGAGAGGTGATCTTCGGCGGCGTGGGGTCGGGCCTCTACGGCATGCTGCTCTATGTCGTGCTGGCGGTGTTCCTGGCCGGGCTGATGGTCGGGCGCACGCCGGAATACCTGGGCAAGAAGATCGAGGGGCGCGAGGTCACGCTGTCAGTCCTAGCCTTCCTGTCGATGCCCTTGGGCATCCTGGTCTTCGGCGCGCTGTCCGTGGTCATCCCCGCGGGCCTGGCCGCGGTGCAGGACGCCGGGCCGCACGGCCTGTCCGAGGTCCTTTATGCCTACAGCTCGGCCACCGGCAACAACGGTTCCGCCTTTGGCGGCTTCGGGGCGGCGGCGCCGTTCCACACCACCCTGCAGGGCATCGCGATGATCCTGGGACGCTATGCGATCATCGTGCCGATGCTGGCGGTCGCAGGATCCCTGGCCCTGAAGTCGCCGGTCCCGGCCACGGCGGGAACGTTCCCCACCCACGGCCCGCTGTTCGTCCTGCTGCTGGTCATCACCGTGCTGATCCTGGGCGCGCTGACCTTCTTTCCGGCCCTGGTCCTGGGCCCCATCGCCGAGCATGTGTCCATGCTGGGCGGGCAAACCTTCTGAGGCGTTCATCCATGTCGAAACATTCGCTTCCCGTGCCGTCGATGGGGGCGCTGGCCCCCGCGGCGGCGCGACAGGCGCTGGCCAAGCTGGCTCCGCGCCTGCTGCTCAAGAACCCGGTCATCTTCGCCACCGCCGTGGCGGCGCTGATGGTCAGCGTGCTTGGCCTGCGCGACCTTGTCCTGGGCGTGCCAGGCAGCGGCGTCGCGGTCCAGATCGCGTTCTGGCTGTGGGCGGCCGTGCTGATCGCCAACTTTGCCGAGGCCCTGGCCGAGGGGCGCGGCCGCGCCCGCGCCGACAGTCTGCGCGCCACCAAGTCCGACACGATGGTTCGCGTGCTGTCCGCCCCCGACAGCGCACATGACGTCGCCACGATGGTCCCGTCGGCCAGCCTGAAGCAGGGCCAGATCCTGCTGGTCATGGCGGGCGACATCATTCCGGCCGATGCCGAGGTGGTGCGTGGCATGGCATCGGTCGACGAAAGCGCGATCACCGGCGAAAGCGCCCCGGTGATCCGCGAATCCGGCGGCGATTTCAGTTCGGTCACGGGCGGCACGCGCATCGTGTCGGACTGGCTGGTGCTGCGCGTCACCGCGGAACCCGGGCGCAGCTTCCTCGACCGCATGATCGCGCTGGTCGAGGGGGCCGAGCGTGGGCGCACCCCGAACGAGATCGCGCTGAACATCCTTCTGGCCGGCCTGACGCTGATCTTCCTCTTCGTGGTGGTCACGCTGGAGCCCTTCGCGCGCTATTCCGGCATCTCGATCCCGGTAGTGTTCCTGGCCGCGCTGTTCGTGACGCTGATCCCCACGACCATCGGCGGGCTTCTGTCGGCCATCGGCATCGCGGGCATGGACCGCCTGGCCCGCACCAACGTCGTCGCGAAATCCGGCCGCGCGGTCGAGGCCGCGGGCGACGTGGACGTGCTGCTTCTGGACAAGACCGGCACGATCACCTTCGGCAACCGCATGGCCGACGCGCTGATCCCGGCGCAGGGCGTCTCGCCGGCCGATCTGGCCCGCGCCGCCCTGGCCGCCAGCCGCGCCGACGACACCCCCGAGGGCAAGTCCCTGGTCGAGCTGGCCCGCCGCCAGCCCGGCGCCGACGCGCCCCTGGCCGACACGGCCGGGGCCATCGCCTTCTCGGCCCAGACCCGCCTGTCGGGCGCCGACCTGACCGACGGCACCCAGCTGCGCAAGGGGTCGGTCGATGCGATCCTGCGCCATACCGGGGCGGCGGTGGATGCCGCGCTGGCCGCGTCGGTCGACCAGATCGCGCGGTCTGGCGGGACGCCGCTGCTGGTGTCGCAGGGTGCGCGCATCATGGGTGCGGTGCATCTGAAGGACATCATCAAGCCCGGCGTGCGCGAACGGTTCGCGGAACTGCGCGCCATGGGCATCCGCACGGTGATGATCACCGGCGACAACCCCTTGACCGCCGCCGCCATCGCGGCCGAAGCCGGCGTCGACGATTTCCTGGCCGAGGCCACGCCCGAGAACAAGCTGGATCTGATCCGCGCCGAACAGGCCAAGGGCCAGCTGGTCGCCATGTGCGGCGACGGATCGAACGACGCGCCCGCGCTGGCCCAGGCCGATGTGGGCGTGGCGATGAATTCCGGCACCTCGGCCGCCAAGGAGGCCGCGAACCTGATCGACCTGGACAGCGACCCGACCAAGCTGATCGAGGTCGTGCTGGTGGGCAAGCAGCTGCTGATCAGCCGCGGCGCGCTGACCACCTTCAGCATCGCCAACGACGTGGCGAAATACTTTGCCATCCTGCCCGCGCTGTTCATCGCCGCCTATCCGGGCCTGGCCGTGCTGAACGTGATGGGCCTGGAAAGCGCGCAGAGCGCGATCCTGTCGGCGGTGATCTTCAATGCGCTGGTGATCCTGGCGCTGATCCCGCTGGCGCTGCGGGGGGTGAAATACGCGCCCGCCAGCGCGGCGGCCCTGCTGCGGCGCAACCTGACGATCTATGGCCTGGGCGGCCTGATCGTCCCCTTCCTGGGCATCAAGGCCATCGACATGGCCGTGACCGCCCTGGGCCTGGCGTGAGGAGACAGCCATGATCGACCATATCCGACCCGCCCTGGCGACGCTTGGGCTGATGACCGTGCTGACGGGGCTCGCCTATCCGCTGGCCCTGACCGGGCTGGGCCAGACGCTGATGCCGGAACAGGCCAATGCCAGCCTGATCGTCCGCGACGGGCAGGTCATCGGCTCGGCCCTGGTGGGGCAGGCCTTTGCCGCGCCGGGATACCTGCATCCGCGCCCCTCGGCGGTCGATTACGACGCGGCGGCGGCGGGGGCCTCGAACCTGGGGCCGACCAGCGCGGCGCTGATCGCCGATCAGGCGGCCCGCGCGGTGGATTTCGTCGCATCGACCGGGGCGGCCAGCGTGCCGGTGGATGCCGTCACCGCCTCGGGCAGCGGACTGGACCCGCATGTCTCGCCCGAGAACGCGCGGGCGCAGGCCGCGCGCATCGCCGCGGCGCGGGGCGTGCCCCAGGCCCGGGTCGCGGCGCTGATCGAGGCCCAGGTCGAGCCGCGCTGGCTGGGCCTTTTTGGGGAACCGCGCGTGAACGTGCTGGCCGTCAATCTGGCCCTTGACGCGGCCTTCCCCGCGGCCCCCACTGGACCCCGAACCGAAGGCTGATCCATGACCGAGCTGCGCCCCGAACCCGACGCCCTGCTGGCCCAGGCCGAACGCGAGGGGCGCGGGCGGCTGAAGATCTTTCTGGGCGCGGCACCCGGCGTGGGCAAGACCTATGCCATGCTGGAGGCCGCGCGGCGACGCGCGGCCGAGGGGGTGGACGTGGTCGCCGCCGTCGTCGAGACCCATGGCCGCGCCGAGACCGAGGCGCTGCTGCAGGGGCTGGACCTGCTGCCCAAGCGGGCGCAGCTCTATCGCGAGCGCATCCTGCACGAGATGGACCTGGACGCGCTGCTGGAGCGTCGCCCCCAGCTGGCCCTGATCGACGAGCTGGCCCATTCCAACATCCCGGGATCGCGCCACGACAAGCGCTGGCAGGACGTCGAGGAGGTGCTGGCCACGGGCATCGACGTGCTGACCACGCTGAACGTGCAGCACCTTGAGACGCTGAACGACCGGGTCGCGCGGATCTCGGGCGTGCGCGTGCGCGAGACGGTGCCCGACGCCGTCCTGGCCCGCGCCGACGAGGTCGAGCTGATCGACCTGCCCACAGAGGAGCTGATCGAGCGGCTGCGCGCGGGCAAGGTCTATGTCCAGGACCAGATCGCGCGGGCGGTGCAGAACTTCTTTTCCAAGGGCAACCTGACGGCACTGCGCGAACTGGCCATGCGCGCCGCCGCCGACCGCGTGGACGCGCAGCTGCGCGAGCACATGCGCGCCAATGCCATCGGCGGGCCGTGGCCCGCGCAGGAACGCATCCTGGTCGCGCTGACCGAAAGCCCGGTCGCACGCACGCTGGTGCGGACCGCGAAACGCATGGCCGACCGTGCGCGGGTCGAATGGGTGGCGGTCACCGTGACCTCGGCCCGGTCCGAGGCCCTGTCCGATCCCGACCGGGACGCGCTGGCCCAGGCCCTGCGCCTGGCCGAACGCCTTGGCGGCGAGGTGGCGACCCTGTCCGCCGCGGGCCCCGTCGCCGACGAGATCCTGGACTATGCCCGCCGCCGCAACGTCAGCCGCATCCTGCTGGGCCGCCCCCGGCCCCGTCCCTGGTGGCGGCGCATCGGCCGCCAGAACGTCGCCCGCGCCGTGACCGAGGCCGGCCGCGATTTCGAGGTGACGGTCGTCTCGGATCCGCAACGGACACCCACCCCGCCGGCGGTGCGCCACTGGTCCGTGGACCGCGACCCGCGCGCCTATGCCAAGGCCACGCTGACGGTGATCGCGGCCAGCCTGCTGGCCCTGTCGGCCGACCGGATCTTTCCCGTCACCTCGCTGTCGCTGATCTTCATGACCGGGGTGATCGTGGTCGCGGTGCGCCAGGGCCTGTGGCCGTCGCTTTATGCATCCTGCCTCAGCTTCCTGACCTACAACTTCTTCTTCACCGATCCGCGCAACACCTTCCTGGTGATCCGCCAGGACCAGATCATGACGCTGCTGCTGTTTCTGATCGCCTCGGGGCTGACCGGCAACCTGGCCGCGCGGCTGCGCGACCGGGCTTTGGCACAGCGCGACATCGCGATGCGGACGAACCTGCTGTACGATTTCGCGCGCCAGGTCGCCGGCGCCGGATCCGCGGTCGAGGTCCTGCGCGCCGCCGCGATCCATGTCGGCGCGGCCCTGGGATGCGACACCGTGGTGATGCGCCCCGGCCCCCTGGGCCGCCCGGTGATCGAGGTGGCCGAACCGCCCCGCGACACGCTGGCCCTGCGCGACGCATCCGCCGCCGACTATGCCTGGACCCGCGGCGAGGAGGCCGGGCGCGGCTCGGGCACCCTGCCCGCCAGCGACTGGCTGTTCCTGCCCGTCGGCACCGAGGGGCGGCGGCTGGCCGTCCTGGGCATCGCCTATCCCGACGGGCGCAGTCTGGCGCCGATGGACCGCCGCCTGCTGGACGCGATGACCGATCAGACCGGCATCGCGCTGGAACGCATCGCGCTGCAGGCCGACCTGGAACAGGCGCTGGTCACGTCCGAGGCGGAACGCCTGCGCGCGGCCCTGCTGTCCTCGGTCAGCCATGACCTGCGCACGCCTTTGGTGTCGATCATCGGCGCGGCATCGTCGCTGGCCGATCCGGCGCTGGACCTGGCCGCCCCCGCACGCGCCAGCATGGCCGCCACCATCCGCGACGAGGGCGAGCGGCTGGACCGCTACATCCAGAACCTTCTGGACATGACGCGGCTTGGCCACGGCGCGCTGGTGCCCAAGCGCGTGCCCGCGGACCTGCGCGAAATCGCGGGCAGCGCGCGGCATCGCCTGCGCGGCGCGCTGCGCGATCACCGGGTCGAGGTCGCGGTCCCCGACGATCTGCCGCAGGTGCTGGTCGACCCGCTGCTGATCGAGCAGGTGGTGATGAACCTTCTGGACAACGCCGCGAAATACGCCCCCGAGGGCAGCCGCATCGACGTGACCGCACGTGTCGACGGGGCACGGGCCGAACTGTCGGTCGGCGACGACGGCCCCGGCATCCCGCCCGACGCGCGCGGCCGGGTCTTCGACATGTTCTATCGCGTGGCCGAGGGCGACGGTCAGCGCGCGGGCACGGGCCTGGGTCTTGCCATCGCGCGCGGCATCGTCGAAGCCCATGGCGGCACCATCGCCGCCCACCCCGCCCGCGCGGACGGGCGCGGCACCCGCATCACCCTGACCCTGCCGCTGGACACGCCCGCATGACCCTGCCCGCCCGCATCCTGATCATCGACGACGAGGCCCCGATCCGCCGTTTCCTGCGGGTCGCGCTGGAGGCGCAGGGCCATCACGTGACCGAGGCCGCCACCGGCCGCGACGGCATCGAGGCCTGCGCCCTGACCACCCCCGAGGCGGTGATCCTGGACCTGGGCCTGCCCGACATGGACGGGCGCGCGGTCCTGGCCCGACTGCGCGAATGGAGCCAGGTCCCGGTCCTGGTCCTGTCGGTCCGCGCGTCCGAGGCCGACAAGGTCGCCCTGCTGGACGCCGGCGCACAGGACTACGTGACCAAGCCCTTTGGCATCGGGGAACTGCTGGCCCGCCTGCGCGGCCTTCTGCGCGACCGGTCGGGTGCTGCCCCGCAGGGGGCGGCGCTGCAGGTGGCCGACCTGACCATCGACGCCGCCGCCCGGACGGTCCTGAAGGGCGGCACCGAGATCCACCTGACCCGCAAGGAGTTCGACCTGCTGTGGCTTTTGGCGTCGAATGCCGGGCGGCTGGTGACGCAGGGCATGGCGCTGGAACATGTCTGGGGAAAGGCCCATCTGGAGGACAGCCACTATCTGCGCGTCTTCATCCGGCAGCTGCGCGCCAAGATCGGCGACGATGCGGGCAACCCGTCCTACATCTTCACCGAATCCGGGGTGGGCTATCGCTTTGCATCGGGGTCGTGACGCGTCGGGCCTGCGGCCTTGGCGCATCTTCCCTTTGGTTTCGGGCTGCGCTATCGATGCCGCGCATTCCAGGAGACAGCGTTGATCCGTCGCGATTCCCAGACCGACAGACCGCAGCGGGCCCGGCTGACGCCGGGGCGTGCACTGCGCTGGCTGTTGCTGGTGCCGTTCCTGATGCTGGCCACGATCAGCCAGGGCACGATGATCGAGGCCGCCCCCACGGGCGGCGTGCGGATCGTGCTGTGCACCGGCACCGGCATGGTCGATGCGATCATGACCCCCGACGGGCAGGTCCATCCCGACGACCAGCCGGGTCGCGGCGGCCATCCCGGCACTCCGCCCTGTGACTGGGCGCTGCACGGGCAATCGGTGCTTGCCTCCCCCGCCGTCGACATGGCGCCGCCGCAGTTCCACGAACTGGACGCCGATTTCGGGACCGACATCCCCCACCATCTTCGCCGGGCCGAGGTTCTGACCCCCGCCGCCCGCGGACCACCCGCCCTCGTCTGAGACCGACGCGACGACCGGGCCCGCCCGGCACCGCGACCGTCCGGCCGCCGCATTCCGGCCGCCGCGAACACGACCGTTCACAGATGAGACATGCCATGACGACCTTTCACCTTCTGGCCGCGCTTGCGGTCGCGACCCTGCTGGCCCCTGCCGCATGGGCGCACGGCACCGGCGACGGTGCGGACCATGCGGGCCATACCGCCGCCCATGCGGCGCCCCTGTCCCTACCCGACCCGGATGCGGCGTGGCAGGTCGGCGACCTGACCGTCACCGCGCCCTATGCCCGCGCCACCCTGCCCAATGCCCCCGTCGCGGGCGGCTTTCTGACCATCGCCAATGACGGCGCCGCGGACGACCGCCTGGTCGCCGCCACATCGGACATCGCCGGACGGATGGAGATCCATCAGATGACCATGTCGGGCGACATCATGACGATGGGCCCGGTAGAGGACGGCCTGCCGATCCCGGCGGGCCAGACCGTGGCGCTGCAGCCCGGCGGCTATCACCTGATGTTCCTGCAGCTGGCGGCCCCCCTGGTCCAGGGCGACAGCGTCGACGTCACCCTGACCTTCGAGGGTGCCGGCGACATCACTGTGCCGCTGTCGATCCAGGCGTTCAACGCACGCGCGGCGGGCGATGCCCCGCAGGGCGCCGATCCGCACGCGGGGCATTGACCATGACCCGACAGACGCTTCGCCTGGTGCGGGTGCTGGCCTGGACCGCGGTCGTGGTGGCCGGCGCCGCGCTGCTGTGGGCCACGGTCCTGCGGCCCGCGCCGACCGACCACCAGGTCGCCATGCAGCAGTTGGGCAAGGGCGATTACACCCTTGTCACCGCGGATGGCCAGCCGTTCACCCAGGCCGATCTGCAGGGTCAGCCGACCGCCGTCTTCTTCGGCTTCACCCATTGCCCCGACGTGTGTCCCACCACCCTGGGCGAGGTCACCGCCTGGCAGGACGAGCTGGCCCGGGACGGCCAGACGCTGCGCACGCTGTTCATCACCGTGGACCCCGAACGCGACACGCGCGAGGTCCTGGGCGAATACGTGTCCTGGGTGCCCGGCGTCACCGGCATCACCGGAGAGCGGGCCGAGATCGACAAGGCCGTCGCCGCCTTTCGCGCCTTTGCGCAGCGGGTGCCGCTGGAGGGGGGTGACTATACCGTCAACCACTCGACCCAGGTGCTGCTGTTCGACGCTGGCGGCGATTTCTTCGGTCTGGTGTCCTATCAGGAAGACCACGACCGCGCGATGGGCACCATCCGGCGCCTGCTGGCCAGCTGATCCCTGGGCGGCGCGGGTCCGCGCCGCCGCATCCCCACAGAACCGACAGGGAAACCCATGTCCGATGCGACCCTGGACGCCTCGCCCCGCCCGCGCGCGGCCGTGTCCGATCTGTACCGCGCCGTCTGGCGCTGGCATTTCTATGCGGGACTGTTCGTCCTGCCGTTCCTGATCACGCTGGCCGTCACCGGCGCGGCCTATCTGTTCCGCGACGAGATCGACGCCATCATCCATGCCGACATCAAGCGGGTCGAGGTCGCGCAGACCGGTACGCTGAGCCCCGAGGCGCTGGTCGCCTCGGCCGTGACCGCGGTGCCCGGCCGCGCGATCAAGTACACCGACCCCCCAACGGCCGCCGCCTCGGCCGAGGTGACGGTCGCCACCGACGACGGGCGCCGCATGGCGGTCTATGTCAACCCCTACGAGGGTTACGTCCTGGGCACGCGCCCCGACCGCAGCACGGTCATGTGGACGGTGCGCTATCTGCACAGCCTGCGCTATTTCGGGCCCGTCGCCCGCGGCGTGATCGAGATCGTGGGCGGTTGGACGATCCTGCTGGTCGCCACCGGCATCTATCTGTGGTGGCCGCGCGGCCAGGCGGGGGGAGTCCTGTCGGTCCGGGGCGACCGGCGCAGGCGCGTCTTCTGGCGCGACACCCATGCGGTGACCGGCATCGTGGTGGGCGGCTTCATCGTGTTCCTGGCGGTGACCGGCATGCCCTGGTCGCAGGTCTGGGGCGGCAAGGTCAATGAATGGGCCAACGGGCACAACTTCGGCTATCCGTCGGGCGTGCGCGTCGACGTGCCGATGTCGGACCAGCGCCTGACCGACACGGCACAGACATCGTGGTCGCTGGAGCAGGCGCAGGTCCCTGAAACCGTGCCACCCGCCGACGGGGCAACCCCCATCGGCCTTGATGCCGCGGTAGCGGAGTTCGATAGGCTTGGGCTGCATTCCGGTTATGCGGTGTCGCTGCCGTCCTCGCCGACGGGGGTCTATAGCGGCTCGGTCTATCCCGACGATCTCAGCCGGCAGCGCGTGGTGCACCTGGATCAATACAGCGCTCAGCCGCTGCTCGACATGAGCTATGCCGATTACGGCCCCATGGGACGCTGGCTGGAATTCGGGATCAACACCCATATGGGCCAGCAGTTCGGCCTGGCGAACCAGATCCTGCTGCTGGCGGTCTGCGGGGGCATCGTCCTGCTGGCGGTGTCCGGCGGGGTGATGTGGTGGAAGCGTCGCCCGTCGCGGTCGATGGGCGTGCCACCGATGCCCGCCGACCGCCGGGTGTTCCGCGGCCTTCTGGCCATCCTGGCGGTGGGTGGCATCCTGTTCCCGCTGACCGGCGCATCGCTGCTGGTCATGCTGGCGCTGGACACCGCGATCCGACGCCTGCGCGGCACGGCGTCGCGCGCCGCCGCCTGACCCTGCGCGGGGCCGCGTCCGGTTTCGGCGCGGTCCCGCCACGGTTATGGCACATCCGGGCGGAACATCGCGGGCATTTGGCGGTTCTATTGATCATAATGCATTTCACGAAAGCGATCCCATGGCCGCAACCGCCTATTCCCCGCACCCCATCGGCGCGCGGCGCCCCGTTCCGGGACTGTCCGTCCTGACCCATATGTCCGCGGGCCTGCTGGCCCTGCCGGTGGTGACCGATTACGCCTATCTGCAGACCACCGTCCTGATGTGGAAGGACTTTTCGTCCTGGCTGCTGTTCTTCGGCCTGATCGTGGCCGGGGTCGGCTGCGTGCTGTGGCTGATCGGTCTGCTGACGCGCCGCCCCGGTCCGTCCTGGGGCGCGGTCGGGATGTACGTGCTGGTGATGCTGGCCGCCTTCTTCAACAGCCTGCTGCATGCGGGCGACGGCTGGACCGCCATCATGCCCTGGGGCATCACGCTGTCCGTCGTGACCTGCGTGCTGATGCTGCTGGCGGCGGTGCTGAACCGTCGCGCCACCGCCCCCCTGTCCCTGCGCACCGCCTGAAAAGGACACCATCATGACCATACATACCTCCACCCTGCGTCGCAGGCTGATGCTGTCCGGTTCCGCTGTCCTGACGCTTGGCCTTGCCGTGCCGATGGCCGCCGCCGCGCAGGAATCCGAAGGGTTCGACATCACCAGCCAGATCGGTCCCGATCCGGTCCTGCCCGAACCGCAATTCGTCAATCCGCTGCCAAGCGTGAACGTGGCCGAGGTCGTGGGCTGGGCCGACGGCCAGACCCCTGCCGTCCCCGAGGGGCTGACGATCAGCGCCTATGCCACCGACCTGGTCAATCCGCGCACCGTCCATACGCTGCCCAACGGTGACGTGCTGGTGGTCCAGTCGCGCGCGCCGGAGGGTAAGCCGAAATACCGCCCCAAGGATTTCGTCCGCGGCTGGATCATGGCCTTTGCGGCGGGCGGCGGTGACGCCCCCCCGGCGGAAAGCAACCTGATCACGCTGCTGCGCGACACCGACCGCGACGGCACGGTGGACGAACGTCACGACCTGCTGACAGGGCTGCATTCGCCCTTCGGCCTGGCCTGGATCGACGACACGCTGTACGTCGCCGCCGCCGATGCGGTGATCTCCTATCCCTATGCCCTGGGCGACACGGTGATCGATGCCGAACCCACGACGGTCACGCCGCTGCCGGGCGGTCCGCTGAACCACCACTGGACCAAGGATCTGGCGCTCAGCCCGGACGGGACGATGCTGTACGCGTCGGTCGGCTCGAACTCGAACGCCGCCGAGAACGGGATGGAGGCCGAAAAGGGACGCGCCGCCATCTGGCAGATCGACCGCGGGACGGGGGCGTCCAAGATCTATGCCTCGGGGCTGCGCAACCCGAACGGCCTGACCTTCAACCCCGACAGCGGCGCGCTGTGGGCTGTCATCAACGAACGTGACGAACTGGGGCCGAACCTGGTGCCCGACTACATGACCTCGGTCCAGGAAGACGCGTTCTATGGCTGGCCCTACAGCTATTACGGCGATCACGTGGACGCCCGCGTGCGCCCGGCGCGCCCCGATCTGGTCGAGACGGCGATCGCGCCCGATTATGCGCTGTCCAGCCACGTGGCGGCCCTGGGTCTGGTCTTCACCAATGGCGCAGCGATGCCCGACGCCTTCGCGAACGGTGCCTTCGTCGGTCAGCGCGGCAGCTGGAACCGGGACGAGTTCAACGGCTACAAGGTGTCCTATGTCCCCTTCGCCGACGGCCGCCCGGACGGGATGATGCAGGATGTCGTGACCGGTTTCATGGTCGACGGCAAGGTGCATGGGCGCCCCGTGGGCCTGGGCATCGACGGGACCGGCGCGCTGCTGGTTGCGGATGATGCCGGCAACACGGTCTGGCGCGTGGCTGCGGCCGATGGCACGGTGATCCCCGAACCGATCGACACGGACCGGATCGAAGCACCGGCCGAAACGCCGGCGCCGACGCCCGCCGAACCGGAGGCCGCGCCCGAGACGCCCGCGCCGGCCACCCCCGCTCCTGAGCCTGCGCAGGCCGCACCTGCGAACTGATCATCCTTGCGATCCGATGCCGCCATGCGATCATGGCGGCATCGTCATGTTGAAAAGGGGGGCGCCATGTCGTTCAGCAGCTGGAAGGCCGACAAGGCCAAGACCGCCCTCATCGACGAGGCGCAGGCTTTGGCCGACAGGCTGGCAGACGCCAAGCCGCATTTCGTCGAGAGCCAGGCCGCCGCCGCATGGTTCTGGCAGGCCTTCCATCTGGCCGACGGCCAGGATCTGAACAGCCTCTCAGACTGGCCCCCTGCCGCGCGCAAATGGTTCGTGTCGGGGGCCGTCACGCGGATCGCGGCCCTGCGCAAGGCGCGAGAATATGACAGCAGCGACGGGCTGGCGATCTGGATGCACACCGCCCGTGCCCTGTCCGAACCGCAGATGCTGCCCGCCGTCCGCGCGATCTGGCAGCATGTCCGGAATGCCCCGCTGAATGCCGATTCCATGGCCCAGGACCTGATCGAGGATGCCGGCCTGACCTATGTCCCCGGTCGCCGGGTTCCGAACGGTTTCGGGCCGGACGACTAGGCTCCAGTCTCGTTAATTTTCAAAGCCAGGAGATGACAGTTGCGGCGAGAGCGATGGCGGAGAGAAAGCCCTTCGGGCACCTGTCGTGGCGGGTCGCGACGCGGCGCCCGTCCTTGAGCCTGCCGAAGATGATCTCGATACGATTGCGCCGCTGGTAGCGGCGTTTGTCGTATGTGACGGGCTTGCCTCGGGACTTCCGGCCAGGAATGCAGGGCGTGATGTCCTGCAATGCTTCACGATACCAGTCGGCGTCATGGCCCCGATCGGCCAATAGCCATCCGGCCTCGGGCAGATTGCTCAGCAGGGCCGCCGCGCCGGTGTAGTCGCTGACCTGACCGGCTGTCATGAAGAACTTGATCGGGCGGACGTTCGCGTCCGTGACGGCATGCAACTGGTGTTCATGACACCCTTCGTCCGCCCAATCAGCCTGCCACGCCCCCCTTTTTCAACCGCAGGCTTGAAGCTGTGCGGTGCGCCTTGAGATAGGTGGCGTCAATCATCACTGTCTTCCGGTCGGCGGCTTCGGAAGCCAGTCCCTCCATCATCCGGGCGAAAACACCCATGTTGCTCCAGCGCTTCCATCGGTTGTAGAGGGTCTTCGGTGGACCATACTCTGGCGGCGCATCGGACCAACGCAAGCCATTACGATTGATGAAGATTATCCCGCTCAAGACCCGCCGATCATCGACCCGTGGGTCGCCATGGCTCTTTGGAAAGAACGGCCGCAGCCGCGCCATCTGCTCGTCACTCAGCCAAAAAAGATTGCTCATCATGCCCCCATCAGTTCGGGAGCGTGAAACACGCCGGCAAGGGGGTCGCAACCCGACTAATGGGTCATGACCCTAGGGCGTCTTGTCGCCCAGACCCTTGAACCAGGCGGCATAGGGGGTGTTCTGGACCATGTGTCGTCCCAGATCGGGGGCCCCATCCGTCCACCAGACCGGGCCGCGTTCGCCCAGCAGAACCTTGGCCGCATCCACGGCGCGGCGTGCCTTGGCCAGTGCCGTCGCATCCTCCGACGCCTTGGCCGCCTTGACCGCCCGCCGCGCATCCATCAGGGCTGCGACATGACGGGCGCGCGTGTCCGGGTCCAGGCCCGGATCGGATGCCCGCCACAACCGCCCCCGCACGACGATGTAACGCCCGTCCGGCGTCTGCAGGACGGAACCGCGATCAGCCATGACGCGCCATCCTGCCGCCCAGCCCCGCGGCCAGCATGGCCGGCACAGCCAGTGCTGTCAGCAGGGCCAGCGCGAAGGGGACCATCCCGTCGCCCCGCGACCACAGCAGCATCGCGGGCAGCTGCGCCATCGTCAGCATCAGCCCTGCCAGCCACGCACGCCGCACAAGCCACGCCCCCGCAAGCCCCGATGCCAGCAGCAGCGCCGGATAGGCCAGCGTCCAGTAGAGGCCGGCATCCCAAGGTTCCGCCACCCCCTGGACCGCGGCAAAGCCACCCCACAGGACGATGCCCGCGATGCCAAGGCACAGGGGTCTGACGATGTCGCGCGGGATCATGGCGGGCCTTCGGTTGCGATGCATTGCCATCGAAACACAGATGCGGCCTGGTTGCACCCCGCCTATGCGATGCGGGCCAGTGCCGCGTCGGGCCGCAGGGTGAACCGCGAGGTTGCGGGGTCGACCTGATACAGCCCGGCCCACCGCGCGGCGTTCCGCGCCAGATCATCGACCGCCGCGATGATCCGGTCGGCCTTGGCATCGTCCAGCAGCACCGAGAAGTTCAGCCGCACCCAGCCCGGCTTCTGGATGTCCTCTCCCTGCGCGATGCGGGCGGAGAGGGCCTCCGACTGCACCCGGTCGATCCCCAGCAGCCGGTGGGCATAGCTGCCCGCGCAGGCGCAGCCGCCGCGGGCCTGCACCCCATGGATGTCGGACAGCATGCGCGTGAACAGCTGGTGATGGACCAGCCCGCCCCGCCCGTCGCGGATGCGGAAGGACAGGATCGGCAGGCTGTCGGCCGGCGCATCCGGGGCCATCACCTGGATGGCCGGGTTGCCGCGCCACGCGGCCAGCGCCCTCTCGCGCAGGATGCGCCCGCGGGTGGTGATGACATCCTGACCCAAGGCCTCCTTCGCGATCATGGCCAAGGCCACGCGGATGTCGCCGATGACATTGGGCGTGCCCCCCTCCTCGCGCGCCGACAGCGAGGACGCATAGGCATGCCCCCAGGGCGACACGAAGCTGACCGTGCCGCCGCCCGGCAGCGTCGGCGTCGCCCGGCGCGCGATCGCGTCGCGGACGACCAGCACCCCCGATGCCCCCGGCCCCCCCGGAAACTTGTGCGGAGAGAACACGATGGCGTCCTTGGCCGCATCCGTTCCCGCCTGCATCGACATCGGGACATAGGGCGCGGCAGCGCCGTAATCCCAGATCGCCACCGCGCCATGTGCGCGCAGGATGCGGGTCACCGCATCCGTGTCGGTCAGGATCCCGGTCACGTTCGAAGCCGCCGAAAAGCTGCCCACCAGCAGATCGGCCCCCGCCTGATCGGCCAGCACCGCCTCCAGCGCGGGCAGGTCGGGCCCGCCGGTCGCAGCCTCGGGGATCTCGATGACCACGGCACCGCTTTCGCGCCAGGGCAGGATGTTGGAATGATGCTCATAGGGGCCGATGACCACCACCGCCCGGCCACCGCGCACCGTGATGCCCGCGATGTCCAGAAGACCCACAAGCCGGTTCAGGCCTGCGGTCGACCCCGACCCGGCAAAGATCGTGCTGTATCCCGGCCCCGCGCCGACCATCCCCGCCACGCAGGCCCGCGCCGCCTCCCTCAGCCCCGAACAGTAGGCGCCGACAAAGGACGCCTGCGTGTGGGTGTTGGCGTAATAGGGCAGCACGCGGGTCAACACGAACTCCTCGACCTGGCGCAGCGCGCGGCCCGAGGCCACGTAATCGGCATAGATCATCGGCACCGGACCGAACGGCCCGTCGATCACCACGTCATCGCCGATCAGCCCCGCCCGCAGGCCCGCGACGGCGTCGCCGGTCGTCAATATCGCCCGAAACTCGTCCAACTGTGCCATGAAAACTCCGATCCGGCCTGCGTTTCGCAATGACTATTCCCGCGACAGCGCGATTTCATTCCTTGTTTCTTGCATTCCGAAGGCGATATTGGGTCATATGACCCATGAACCGGGGGAACGGCGTGGACCGCATCGACAGGCGCATCCTTGAGGAGTTGCAACGCGACAGCGCGATCTCGCAGCGCGTGGTGGCGGAACGGGTCGGGCTGTCGCAGAACGCCTGCTGGCGACGGATGCAGGCGCTGGACAAGGCGGGCGTGATCCGCAACCGGACCGTGACGCTGGACCGCGACAGGCTGGGCATGGGGCTGGTCGTCTTCGTGATGATCAAGACCCGCCACCACTCCGCCGACTGGCTGGCGATGTTCCGCAAGCACGTGTCGGCCATTCCCGAGGTGATCGACTTTTTCCGGATCGGCGGCGAATACGACTATATGCTCAAGGTGGTGACGCAGGACATGGGACGCTATGACCTGTTCTATCAACGCCTGATCTCGGGCATTGAACTGCACACCGTCACGTCGCATTTCGCGATGGAGGCGATCGAGGAACAGCGACCCATCGCGCTTGCCTGACGGACCGAAGGCCCCATGAACCAGAACACCGACATCGTCCAGCGCCTCGCCGCCCGCCTTAAGGAGGCGCGCCGCGCCAAGGGCCTCAGCCTGGACGCGGTGGCGCGGCTGTCGGGCGTCAGCCGGTCGATGGTCAGCCAGATCGAACGCGCCGAATCCAGCCCGACCGTCGCGACCCTGTGGAACCTGACCCAGGCCCTGCAGGTCGATTTCGCCGGCCTGTGGGAGGCGCGGGCCGAAAGCGACATCCGCGTGGTGCAGGCCGCCGCCGCGCCGGTCATCGCCGACCGGGGACGCGACGTGGTGATCCGCATCCTCAGCGCGCCGCAGACCGTCGGAGAGCACGAGATCTATGAGATCCGCCTTGGCCCCGGCGCCGCGCTGGAGTCCGCGCCCCATCGCACCGGCTGCCGCGAGGATGTCGTGGTGCTGGAGGGCGCGGTCACCATCACCTCGGGCGACGAACGGGCGGCCCTGGCGCAGAACGATGCCGCGAACTATGCCGCCGACCGCCCGCACAGCCTCACGGCGGGCGATGCCGCCGCCCGCGTGCTGATGATCGTGCGGGACAGTTGATCCGTCATCACGGACGAATTTCTTTTATCTTGCCCGGCGCAGGCAAAGGCCCTAGCCTCCGTTAAAACGGAGGTACTGACCACATGACGGATGCAAGCGCGTTTCTGGACAGCGTCAGCCAGCAGTTGGACCAGATCGGCCAGGAAGGGTTGACCAAGCGCGAACGCCTGATCACCGGGCCCCAGGGCAGCCGCGTCGCGGTGGCGGGGGCGCCCACGATCAACCTGTGCGCCAACAACTATCTGGGGCTGGCCAATCATCCCGCCCTACGCGCGGCGGCGGTCGCGGCGATGGACAGCCACGGTTTTGGCATGGCATCCGTGCGGTTCATCTGCGGGACGCAGGACCTGCATCGCCAGCTGGAACAGCGCCTGGCCGGGTGGCTGGGCCATGACGACGCGATCCTGTTCGCGTCCTGTTTCGACGCCAACGGCGCGCTGTTCGAACCGCTGCTTGGCCCCGAGGACGCAGTCATTTCTGACGCGCTGAACCATGCGTCGATCATCGACGGCATCCGTCTGTGCAAGGCACGCCGCTTTCGCTATGCGAACGGCGACATGGACCAGCTGGAATCCCGCCTGCGCGAGGCGCGGGACGGCGGTGCGCGTTTCATCATGATCGCCACGGACGGCGTGTTCTCGATGGACGGCCACCTGGCGCCCCTGCCCGCGATCCGCGATCTGGCCGACCGCTATGGCGCGCTGGTGATGGTCGACGACTGTCACGCGGTGGGCATCATGGGGCCAAAGGGCGCCGGCACGCCGCAGCACCTGGGCGCGCGGGTCGACCTGCTGACAGGGACGCTTGGCAAGGCGCTTGGCGGCGCGCTTGGCGGATACATCGCCGGGCCGCAGCCGGTCATCGACCTGCTGCGCCAGCGGGCGCGGCCCTATCTGTTCTCGAACGCGCTGCCGCCGTCGATCGTGGCAGCGGGGCTGGCCGCGATCGACTTGGTCGAGAGTGCCGACGACCTGCGAGCGGATCTTGCGCGCAAGACCGCGCATTGGCGCAAGGGCCTGACCGACGCGGGGTTCGCGCTGCTGCCCGGCCAGCACCCCATCGTGCCCGTCATGCTGTCCGAGGCCCCCTTGGCGCAGGCCATGGCAGCCGCACTGGAACGGCGCGGCGTCTATGTGGCGGGGTTCTTCTTTCCGGTCGTGCCGCGCGGTCAGGCCCGCATCCGCACCCAGATGAACGCCGCCATCGACATGGCCGACCTGGACACCGCGCTGCAGGCCTTTGTCGACGCAGGCCGCGAAACCGGGGCGATCCGATGAAGGCGCTGGTCAAGACAGGCCCCGGAGAGGGGCTGGCCCTGCAGGACCGCCCCATGCCCCAGATCGGCCCGTCGGACGTGTTGATCCGGGTGCGCAAGACGGGCATCTGCGGGACGGACGTGCATATCTGGAACTGGGACGAATGGGCCGCCCGCACCGTCCCCGCGCCCATGATCATCGGCCACGAATTCGCCGGAGAGATCGTCGAACTGGGCCGCGACGTCACCGGCCTGACCCTGGGCCAGCGCTGTTCCGGAGAGGGCCACCTGATCGGCCATACCAGCCGCCAAAGCCGGTCGGGCCAGTTCCACCTGGACCCCGAGACCCGCGGCATCGGCGTCAATGTCCCCGGCGCCTTTGCCGAATACCTGGCGCTGCCCGCCTTCAACGTGGTGCCGCTGCCCGACGGCGTGTCCGACCGGATCGGCGCGATCCTGGACCCGCTTGGCAATGCCGTGCACACCGCGCTCAGCTTTCCGCTGATCGGAGAGGACGTGCTGGTCACCGGCGCGGGGCCCATCGGCATCATGGCCGCCGCGGTCGCGCGTCATGTCGGCGCGCGTCACGTGGTCATCACCGACGTGAACCAGACGCGGCTGGACCTGGCGGCGCGGGTGGCCGACGTGGTCCCGGTCAACGTCGCCTCCGAGGACCTGCCGTCGGTCTGCGCCCGCCTTGGCATGCGCCAGGGGTTCGACGTGGGCTTGGAAATGTCGGGAAATGCCGCGGCCTTCGACCAGATGGTCGGCGCGATGGTGATGGGCGGGCGCATCGCCATGCTGGGCATTCCCGCCGCGCCCACGCTGGTCGACTGGAACCGCATCGTGTTCAAGTCGCTGGTCATCAAGGGCATCTATGGCCGCGAGATCTTCGAGACCTGGTACAAGATGCTGGCCATGCTGGAAAACGGCCTGGACGTCAGCGCCGTCATCACCCACGATCTGCCGATGGCCGAATTCGAACAGGGCTTCCGCACCATGAAGGCCGGCCAGAGCGGCAAGATCGTGCTGGACTGGGACCAGGTCTAGCCCACCGTCTGGATGGCCTCGACGACCGCGTTCAGGCGTTCGCGTTCCGACGGCAGCATCTGGTCGCGGCAGCGCGCCATCGCCTCGGCCGAGTGGCGCCGGGCAGAGGCCGCGAACCGGTCCGGGGCGATCTGCGCCAGCGCCAGCAGCGATTTCTGCAGCCGCATCTGCACCGCGAAGATGGCCGAACCGTCGCGCGCGATGGGCGGGAAGACGTCGTCCAGCAGATCCTCGACCGCCAGGGCGGGCACCCAGACCCGCGGAAAGTCCAGCGCGACCTCGCGCGCGGCGGCGCAGGCGGACAGCAGGCGGACCGACCGGCCGAGGATGTCGATCGCGGTGCCCGGGTCGTTGACGGCGGGCGACAGGGCGCGTTCGGCGATCTCTGTCAGGACGGTCAGGCCGAACCGCGGGTCCTGGTCATAGGTGCGGCTTTCCGCGACGGTCAGCGCCTTGCACAGGGCCTCGTCATCGGGTTCCTGGTCGGACGCGGTCTGGCGCGCGATCCACAGGGCCGGCAGGCCGGGATGCAGGAACCTGCCCGGCAGGGCCGCCAGGTGGATGTCCACGCCCGCGTCGTCGGCCATCGCCTGCAGCGCCGGCATGTCGACATGGACCAGATAGCCGATCTGGTCGTGATGGACGGCACGGGCGCCGGGCGGCGGGCCCGACCCCTCGTGACCGCCCAGGAAGGGCGTGTCCAGCCGGTGGTCCAGCGCGCTGCGGGCGGCCTCCTCGACCTTGCGGATGGAATCGTCCATCAGGCCAAAGACGGTCAGGTGCGCGATCCAGCGCAGGATCGCGATGACGATGATGACCACGACCAGGATCGTGGCCACGAACAGCACCAGCCGGTCATTATCGGAATAAAAGCCCGCGTTCAGCGCGATGATGCCGATCAGGCTGAACAGGAACGACCCCAGGAAGGTCGACAGGACGCGCTGCGTGGTGCGGTCCGATTTCAGCAGCTGCGTCGCCCGCGGCGTGACCGACCCGGATGCCGCCGTGAAGGCCGACACCATGATCCCAAGCGAGAAGGTGACCACCGACAGCATCGAGCTGGCCAGGACCGACAGCACCGCCTCGACCGCGCCCGAGCCCAGCTTGTCGCCCAACCCGTCGGGCAGCATGGGCCCGATCAGCGGCGCGACGAAGGCCGTGCCGATGCCCATCACCGTGTAAAGCGCCGCGACCACCCAGATCTTCTGGGAGATCCTGACGATGAACCACCTCAACCTGGACGACATCCGCACCCCTTGCCCGCTGACCCTGTACCCTGCCGCGGACCATGACCCGGAACGGGGTGCGGGGTCCAGATGCCGCGGCCGCTTTCGCGCCTATGCGCGCGGGGTGACCCGCAGCGGCTGAAAGATCGGACCGTCCGGACCGTCCGCCAGATGCGCGGCGATGCCGAAGACCCGCGCCAGCAGGTCGGTGGTCAGCACGGCGGCGGGCGGTCCGTCGGCCACGATGCGGCCCCCGTCCAGCACCACCAGCCGCGTGCAGTGCCGCGCGGCCAGCCCCAGGTCGTGCAGCGACGCGACCACCCCCCGCCCCTGCCGCGCAAGTCCCGCGAACAGGTCCATGACGCCGATGGCGGCGGCGGGGTCCAGCCCGGCGATGGGCTCGTCCGCGATCAGCAGGGGGGTGTCCTGCGCCAGCGCGCGGGCGATCAGCACGCGGGCCTGTTCGCCGCCTGACAGGGTGGTCGCATCGCGATGACGCAGGGCCGTCAGGCCCAGGGCCCGCAGCGCGTCGTGGACCGCAGGGTGGTCGCGCGGCGCGGCGGCATCGGGATGGGCGATGCGGCCCAGGGCCACGACCGCCTCCACCGGCATCGGCCAGGCGATGTCGCGGCCCTGCGGCAGATAGGCCGCCTGGCGCGCCCGTGCATCGGGGGCCAGCGCCGCCAGCGATGACCGCCCCGTCGCCGGCAACAGGCCCAGGGCCGCGCGCAGCAGCGTCGTCTTGCCCGCGCCGTTCGGGCCCAGCAGGCCCACGAACTCGCCCGGCCCCACGTCGAGGTCGATCCGGTCCAGCACCGGCACCGCGCCGCGCGACAGGGACAGGCCGGACAGCCGCATCAGGGTCATGCCCGCACCCTCAGCCGCAGGATCAGCTGCAGGAAGAAGGGCGCGCCGATCAGGGCGGTCAGGACGCCCAGCTTGAGGTCGCGCCCCGGAAGGATCACCCGCACCGCGATGTCGGCCGCCAGCACCATCGCCGCCCCGCCAAGCGCCGATGCGCCCAGCAACCGCCCCGGATCGCCACCCACCGCGCGGCGCAGCAGATGCGGCACGACCAGCCCGACGAAGCCCACGGTGCCCGCCACCGCCGTGGCCCCGCCGACCAGCGCCGCCGTGCCCAGCACCAGCCGCAGCCGCAGCGCGCGCAGGCTGATGCCCATGCTGGCGGCTGCGTCCTCTCCCAGGCTGAGGGCGCGCAGGGCACGGGCGGCGGGCCACAGGATCACCGCGCCCGCGATCATCACCGGCACAGCGATGCGGACATGCAGCATGGAGCGGTCGACCAGCGACCCCATCATCCAGAAGACGATCTCGTTGGCGGCAAAGGGGTTGGGCGACAGGTTCAGGACCAGCGAGGTCGCGGCCCCGGCCAGGGCCGATATGGCGATCCCCGCCAGGATCAGCGCCAGCGCGCCGCCGCGCGGGCCCGCCAGTCCCATGACCAGCCCGACCGACAGCGCCGCCCCCGCCAGCGCCGCCAGCGGCAGGCCCAAGGGAAAGGCCGCGGCCAGCCCGGTCTGGATCGCCAGCACCGCCCCAAGCGCCGCCGTGCCCGAGGTGCCGATCAGCCCCGGTTCCGCCAAGGGATTGCGCAGAAAGCCCTGCATCGCGGCCCCCGCCAGCCCAAGCGATGCGCCCACCGCCGCGCCCAGGATGGCGCGCGGCAGGCGCAGTTCCTGCATGATCAGAACCAACAGCGGATCGCCCCGCCCGAACAGCGCCGCCAGCGCGGGCCCGGGCGGCTGCCAGCTGGTCCCGATCAGCAGCGATATCACGAACAGCACGCCCACAAGCGCGCCAAGCGCGGCCGTCAGCCTCATGGCGCCACCTGGCGCAGCTGTGCCACGGCGCGCAGGACATGCGGCGTGCCGCAGGCCCAGTCCCGGTCGGGCGCAGTGACGACCTGCCGCCCCGGCGTGATGGCGCGCAGGACGGGGTGGTCCATCACCTCCTCGGCGCGCGAGGCACGGGGCTGACGCTGGCCGGTCACGATCAGGTCGGGATCGGCCATCACCAGATCCTCCAGCGGCACAAAGCCTCCCTGCGACAGGCCCAGTTCCGTCGCCACGTTCGTCAGGCCCGCCGCCGCCAGGATCGCCCCGGCCAGGCTGTCCTGACCCGAGCTGTAGCCGTTCGCCCCATATAGCGCCGCCCGGCGGTCGGGGCGCGGGTCCGCCTGCAGTGCCGCCAGGTCGCGATCGAACTGCGCCACAATCCGGTCGGCGCGGTCCCGTCGGCCCAGCACGTCGCCCATCAGGCGCAGGTTGGTGCGGATGCTGTCCAGGTCCGTCCCCATGTCGAAGGTCGCCACGCGCAGGCCCAGCCTGTCCAGCATGTCCAGCGTCGCCGGAGAGGAATAGGTGCCCGCCAGCACCAAGTCGGGCTGCAGGGCCAGGATGTCCTCGGCCTGGCCGCGATTGGTGGGATAGGCCTCGGCCTCGCGCGCCATGGCCGAAGAGACCCGGTCCTGCGCCAGATAGCTGACCGAGGCCAGCTGTCCCGGCGCCGCCACCAGCATCGCCAGCTGATCGGTGCACAGGTTGATCGACACCACCCGCGCGGGCGCGTCGGCCCATGCGGGGGCGACCATCAGCGCCAGCCCGATCAGCCCGCGGATCACCAGCGCGCCTGCAGGCCGATGGTGCCGGTCCGCCCCTGGTTCGCAAAGCCCCAGACATCCGAATAATCGCGGTCGAACAGGTTCACCACCCGCGCCGTCGCCCGCACGTTCGGCGTCAGGTCATAGCCCGCGGCAAGGTTGACCACGGTATAGGACGGCAGTTCTTCTACGATACCGTCGTTCCATATCTGGGCATCGAATGTGCCCGCCACGTGACGCAGATCGCCCGTGACCGACCCGCGCCCGTCCAGGATTGCCAGCGTCGCGGTCAGGCCTGCCTCGTGCCGGGGGCGGCGGGTCTTGACGCTGCCATCGGGATTTTCCGCGTCCAGATAGGTATAGCTGGCCCCCAGGGTCAGACTGTCGGTCGCCAGAATGCGGGCCGCGACCTCGACCCCTTGGCGGGGGCTTTCGCCGGACTGGTTGCGATAGGAATAGAACGCCACGCCATCCTCGATGCCGACAAGATAGTCGGTGATCTCATCCTCCAGCGTCTCGTTGAAATAGGTGACGTCGATGGTCCCGCGACCGTCCGGCAGCTGCGCCTCGACCCCCAGATCAAAGCCGCTGTTCTTTTCCGGGCGCAGGTCGGGATTGCCCTGATAGACGGTGCCGAAGAAGCCGGCATCGGCATACAGCTCAAAATAGGACGGGTTCACCAGCCCCGTCCCGGCGGATGCGTGCAGGCGGAACGGACGGTCGGGCATCTGCCAGGACAGACCCAGGTTCCAGCTGGTGAAATCGGCAAAGACGCGGTTCGCGTCGTGGCGCAGCCCGGCCTGGACATCCAGTCCGCTGGCCAGCATCGCGCGGTATTCCAGCGCGACCGACGACATCTCCCGGGACTGCCCCGGCGCGGTCGAGTTGCTGTCGCGCTGATGTTCCGCCAAGAGGTTCAGCAGCTGCGAGGCATCGGCGGCCGACCCGTCCAACCCCAGGCTGGCGCGGTATTTCAGCTTTTCGGTCTGGCCGCGCCGGAACGGGCTGTTGTCCTGGCTCTGCCGGGTGATGCTGTGCTGATAGTCCAGGCGCTGGACCAGGCGGCCGTCCAACGCGGTATATTCCGCCCAGACCCCGCCCTGAAACTCGTCGCGGCGGCCGAACAGGTCGGCATCGACCAGATAGCTTTCGGCATCGGTCGCGGCAAAGTTCTCGGCGTCAAAGCCGTAATCCTCGGTGGACTGGCGCAGCGCCACCCCAAGGCGCAAATCGTCGGTGGCCAGGACGTCGCCGGACAGGACGGCGGTCTTGCGGTTGATCCCGTCCTTGCCGCCGCCATCGCCCGACTGGTCATAGCCCAGATCGTCGCGCGCCGACAGCGACAGCCGCAGCCCGCCCCGCTCCCCGCGACGGCTGACATGGACCGAGGCCGCCCCGCCGTTCCCGGCCTCGACCGAACCGCCATAGGACAGGCCCTGGGGCGCGTCGCGGGTGATGATGTTGATCACCCCCGCCGAGGCGTTCGATCCATAGAACACCGATTGCGGCCCGCGCAGCACCTCGATCCGGTCGATGTCGGTGGTCTCCAGCCCGGTCAGCACGTATTCATCCTCGCCCCCCGCCGCCTCGATGCCGTCGATCAGGATCAGGGTGTGGTTCGCCTCGGCGCCGCGGATGCGGACCTGCGCGATGCTGGCGCCGCTGCCGCTGACCGACACGCCGGGCAACGCGCGCAGGGCGTCCTGGACGGTGGCGATGCCGCGATCCTCGATCTCGGTCGCGGTCAGGACGGTGTGGGCGCGGGCATAGCCGTCCTGGGCCACGGGCGTGATGCCGGCGGTCAGCACGATCTCGTCCAGCAGGATGGGTTCTCCCGGTGCCGCACCTTGAGCGGCGGCGGTCACGGGAAGGGCGACAAGCGTCGCCAGAAGACAGATCGGACGGCGCATCGGCACGGACCTTTCAAGGCAGGCACGGCCTGCGGCAAACAGAAATGTCCGGCACACGGACCCGGTGGGTCGCGGCAGGACGGTGACTGTCACCACTGCGGATCAGCCGCTTTCCTGGCACGCCCCGCGCCGGAAATGGGTGAGTGCTGCGGCAGGTCTCCTGGCTTGCGGGTCGATGCCTTGGCCGGCCTTCCCGGATCGCTCCAGTGGCATGATCGGCCATCGCTCTCCGCTTACAGTTGCGGGGGCAGCCCCGGATTGTCACCGGCGTTCCCTTTTGATCCGGCATGCAGGCCGGAACCGTAGCGGCGCCCTTGTGGCGCAGAGGCCCCGGAGCTGTCAACGGGATTCCGCCGTCCGTTCCACGCCCGGCAAAAGGCGGTCACCGCCCGCCCCGGCCCGATCCCAGATCGGCCGAAATCCGTTCCGCCGCGGTGGCGACCATGCCGCCGATGCGGTCGACGGCGGCATCGGTCATGCGGTTTGTGGGGCCCGACACCGACACCCCGGCCACCGCCTCGCCATAGCTGTTCACGATGGAGGCCGCGACACAGCGCATCCCCAAGGTGCGCTCTTCGTCGTCAAAGGCAAAGCCGCGATGGCGGATCAGGGCGATGTCGGCCTGCAGCGCGTCCGCGTCGGCGATGGTCTTTTCCGTGAACCGGGTGAAGGTCGCGTCGCGCAGGAACACCGCCAGCCGCGTCTGATCGAACGCCGCCAGCAGCGCCTTGCCGATCCCAGATGCGTGCAGCGGAGACCGGGTGCCGGGCGGGAAAAACGCGCGGATCGTCTGATGCGTCTCGACCTGGCTGACGAACAGCACGTCGCCGTCGCGTTCGATGCCCAGGTTCGCCGTCTCTCCGGTCAGGGCCATCAGGTCGCGCATCACCGCACGGCTGCGTTCGACGATGTTCGTGCGCCGCAGGAAGGCCGAACCAAGGCGGAACGCCTCGGGGCCGATGAACCACTCCTGCCGGTCGGGATTGTTCTCGACATAGCGACGGTGTTCCAGGGTGGCCAGGACGCGGTGCATGGTGGCGGGGGACTGATCCAGATGCGTGGACAGGCCGGTCAGGGTGATCCCCTCATGTGCGGCCAGGGCCTCCAGCACGTCCAGCCCGCGGTCCAGGGCCTGGATGCTGGCGGCGGGCTGATCGGCCTTGCCGCCTCTTGGCCGTCCCCGCTTGCGCACCGGCTGCTGCATCGGAATCACGCCCCTTCCGTCTGTAACACCACAGAAAAATAATTTCATGAAAGCCGCTTTCCGGCAATGAAAAATTCAAGCGCCCATGATTTCGCTGCGAAACCTGCATTAAACCAGATTTCCGAAAAACGATTTCAAAAAAATTTACCGGTTTGCGGACCCATGCTACACCTTGTCGCATCAAGGAGGAGCCGACCGTGAGCACCCAGAACCCGATCTTCATTCCCGGCCCGACGAACATCCCCGAGGTGCTTCGCAAGGCCGTCGACATGCCTACAATCGACCATCGCAGCCCGATGTTCGGAAAGATCCTGCATCCCGCGCTGGAGGGGGTCAAAAAGGTCCTGAAATCGACGCAGGCGCAGGTCTTCGTGTTCCCCTCCACCGGCACAGGCGGGTGGGAGACGGCGATCACCAACACGCTGTCCGCGGGCGACGCGGTTCTGGCCACGCGCAACGGCATGTTCAGCCACCGCTGGATCGACATGTGCCAGCGGCACGGCCTTGACGTCGAGGTCGTGGACCAGTCCTGGGGCGAAGGTATCCCCACCGACCGGTTCGAGGAGATCCTGACCGCCGACACGGCCCATCGCATCAAGGCGGTCCTGGCCACGCATAACGAAACCGCCACCGGCGTCCGGTCGGACATCGCCGCGGTCCGCCGCGCGCTGGACCGGGCGGGCCATCCCGCGATGCTGTTCGTGGACGGGGTCAGCTCCATCGCCTGCTATGACTTCCGGATGGACGAATGGGGCGTCGATGTCGCCGTCACCGGGTCGCAGAAGGGCTTCATGCTGCCCCCCGGCCTGGCGATCGTCGGCTTTTCGCCCAAGGCGATGGCCGCGGTCGAGGGCGCGGGCCTGCCGCGCACCTTCTTCGACATCCGCGACATGGCGCGGGGCTATGCCGCGAACGGCTTTCCCTATACGCCGCCCGTCGGCCTGCTGAACGGGCTGAAGGTCGCCACCGACATGCTGCTGGACGAGGGGCTGGAGAACGTCTTTGCCCGTCATCACCGCATCGCCGAAGGCGTCCGCCAGGCCGTCGCGGCATGGGGCATGACGCTGTGCGCCGCGCGACCCGCGCTGTATTCCGACAGCGTCAGCGCGATCCGCACGCCGGACGGGTTCGACGCCAACCGCATCGTCAGCCATGCGCTGAACACCTATGGCGTGGCCTTCGGCACGGGCCTGGGCGATGTCGCGGGCAAGGTCTTCCGCATCGGGCATCTGGGGATGCTGACCGACGTGATGGCCCTGTCGGGGCTGGCCACGGCAGAGATGGTGATGGTCGATCTGGGCCTGCCCGTCACCTTGGGCTCCGGCGTCGCCGCCGCCCAAGCGCATTACCGGCACAGCGCGGGCCAGGCCTGCAGGCGGGCTGCGTGATGGACGCGATCCCGACCCTGGACGACATGCTGGCGGCACGCGACCGCATCCGCCCGCATGTCCACGTCACCCCCGTCCTGACCAGCCGGATGCTGGACGAGCTGACGGGCGCGCAGCTGTTCTTCAAGTGTGAGAACCTGCAGAAGGCCGGCGCCTTCAAGGCGCGCGGGGCCAGCAACGCGGTCTTTGGCCTGTCGGATGCCCAGGCCGCGCGCGGCGTCGCCACCCATTCCAGCGGCAATCACGGCACCTGCCTGTCCTATGCCGCAGGACGCCGCGGCATCCCCTGCACGGTCGTCATGCCCCGCACCGCCCCGCAGGCGAAAAAGGACGCGGTGCGCGGCTATGGCGCGCGCGTCGTGGAATGCGAGCCCTCGACCAGCTCGCGCGAGGCGGTCTTTGCCCAGGTCGTGGCCGAGACGGGGGCCGAATTCGTGCATCCCTACAACGACCCGCGGGTGATCGCCGGACAGGCCACCTGCTCGGCCGAGATGCTGGAGCAGATCCCCGACCTGGACGCGGTCATCGCCCCCATCGGCGGCGGCGGCATGGTGTCGGGCACCTGCCTGACCCTGTCCGCGCTGGCCCCCGCCACACGCATCTATGCGGCCGAACCCGAACAGGCCGACGACGCGGCGCGCAGCTTTCGCGCGGGCCATATCATCGCAGACGACGCGCCCGTGACGGTGGCAGACGGGCTCAAAGTGCCGCTCAAGGACATGACCTGGCATTTCGTCCGCAGCCACGTCACCGACATCCTGACCGCGTCCGAGGATGAGATCGTGGCCGCGATGCAGCTGATCTGGAAACGGCTGAAGATCGTGGCCGAACCCTCCAGCGCGGTGCCGCTGGCGACCATCCTGAAGAACCGCGACGTCTTTGCCGGCCAGCGCATCGGCGTCATCATCACCGGCGGCAATGTCGATCTGGACCGCCTGCCCTGGACCAACGGAGATGCCCAATGAACGCCCATGCAGAATTCTCAGGCCTCGAGGTCGGATACGACATTCCCGCCCTGCCGGGGATGGACGAGGCCGACATCCAGACCCCCTGCCTGATCCTTGATCTGGACGCGCTGGAACGCAACATCCGCAAGATGGGAGATTACGCCCGCGCCCACGGCATGCGCCACCGGGCGCATGGCAAGATGCACAAGTCGGTCGACGTCCTGAAGCTGCAGGAGCGGTTGGGCGGCGCGGTCGGCGTCTGCTGCCAGAAGGTGTCCGAAGCCGAGGTGTTCGTGCGCGGCGGCATCCGCGACGTGCTCGTGTCGAACCAGGTCCGCGACCCGGCCAAGATCGACCGCCTGGCGCGCCTGCCCTTGCGGGGCAGCCGGATCATCGTCTGCGTCGACGACATCGCCAACGTGGCCGAACTGTCGGCGGGGGCGCAGCGCCACGGCACCACGCTGGAATGCTTTGTCGAGATCGACTGCGGCGCCGGCCGCTGCGGGGTCAGGACGACCGAGGCGGTGGTGCAGATCGCCCAGGCCATCGACGCCGCCCCCGGCCTGAAATTCACCGGCATCCAGGGCTATCAGGGCGCCATGCAGCACCTGGACAGCTTTGACGACCGCAAGGCCAAGCTGGACGCGGCCATCGCCCAGGTCCGCGAAGCGGTCGAGGCGCTGACCGCGATCGGCCTGACGCCCGAACTGGTGTCGGGCGGGGGCACGGGGTCCTATTACTTCGAATCCAACTCGGGCGTCTTCAACGAGCTGCAATGCGGCAGCTATGCCTTCATGGATGCCGATTACGGGCGCATCCTGAACCGGGACGGCAAGCGCATCGACCAGGGCGAATGGGAAAACGCGCTGTTCATCCTGACCAGCGTCATGAGCCATGCCAAGCCGCATCTGGCGGTGGTCGATGCCGGCCTCAAGGCGCAGTCGGTGGACAGCGGCCTGCCCGTCATCCAGGGCCGCACGGACGTGAAATACATCAAGTGTTCCGACGAACATGGCGTGGTCGAGGACCCGGACGGCGTGCTGGCCATCAACGACAAGCTGCGCCTGATCCCCGGCCATTGCGATCCGACCTGCAACGTCCACGACTGGTACGTGGGCGTCCGGGGCGGCAAGGTCGAGGTCGTCTGGCCGGTCTCTGCCCGCGGAAAGGCCTATTGATGCAGACGCAATCCCCCCTGCTGATCGTCCCCGAACACCTGATCGCGGACCTGATCTCGGCCCAGGACTGCTTTGCGGCGGTCGAACAGGTCTTTGCCGCGATGGCGCGGGATACGGCCTACAACTTTCCGGTCATCCGCGAGGCGATCGGCCATGCCGATGCGCTTTACGGGTTCAAGTCGGGGTTCGACCGGGAATCGCTGGCGCTTGGGCTGAAATCAGGCGGGTTCTGGCCGCGGAACGCCGACAAGGGCCTGACGAACCATCAGTCGACGATCTTTCTGTTCGACGCCGATACCGGGCGGTGCCGGGCCGTGGTGGGCGGCAACCTGCTGACCGCGCTGCGCACGGCGGCGGCCTCGGCGGTGTCGATCCGCCACCTGGCGCGGCGGGACGCGCGGGTGCTGGGCATGATCGGGGCGGGGCATCAGTCGACCTTCCAGCTGCGCGCGGCGCTGGATCAGCAGGACTTCGACAGGGTCGTCGGCTGGAACCTGAACCCCGCCGACCTGGATCGGCTGGCCAAGGTCGCCGATGAACGCGGCATCCCGTTCCAGGCGGTCGACCTGGAGCAGCTGGGCGCGCAGGCGGACGTGATCATCACCATCACCTCGTCATTCGCGCCCATCCTGCAGGCCGCCCAGGTCCGGCCCGGCACGCACCTGGCCTGCATGGGCACCGACACCAAGGGCAAGCAGGAGGTCGAGGCTGCATTGTTGGGCAAGGCGTCGGTCTTTACCGACGAGGTCGCCCAGTCCGTCACCATCGGAGAGGCCCAGCACGCCGTGGCTCAAGGGCTGATCGCGCCGGACGACATCACCCAGATCGGTGCGGTGATCAACGGCGATCGTCCGGGCCGGGTGTCCGACGACCAGATCACCCTGTTCGACGGCACCGGGGTGGGACTGCAGGATCTGGCAGTCGCATCCGCCGCGGTCGATCTGGCGGTTGAACGCGGGATCGCCATCGCGGTCCAGATCTAGCGTCACCCCCGCGCACCCGACAGCGGGCGCGCGGGGGGGGCGGTCATTTCGCCTGGCGCGCGATCCAGTCGTCGATCCCGGCCTGTGCCACCGCCTGGTCCTGGGCCGGCGTCCCCGAGGACACGCCGATGCCGCCCACGACCTCTCCGTTCCACAGGACCGGCAGACCGCCGCCGACCACCATCAGCCGCCCGCCGATGGCCGAGGCGATTCCATAGGCTGGCGCGCCGGGCTGGCTGGCCGTGCCATAGTCGTGGGTCGCCTTCTTGGCCGCCGCCGCGGTGAAGGCCTTGTCGATGGCGATGGTGGTCGAGGTGACCTTGCCGCCCTCCATCCGCTGAAAGGCGATCAGCTGGCCCGCCTCGTCGGTGATGGCGATGCACATCGGGACGCCGATCGTCCGGGCATGGGCCTCGGCACCGGCCATCAGGATGCGGGCGTCGTCGAGATCGAGTCGGGTCAGGGTCTGCATCGGAATTCCTTGGCTGTTGTCCGGGTGCCCGGCCGCAGCGGAACGACCCGAAGGTCGGCGACGCGGACGGGCAATGCTTAGCAGGCGGGTCGCGGACGGCCACCCCCAATGCGCAACGCGCGCGGGCCGCCGCCGCCCGGATCACGCTAGCGCGACGGTTTCGGTTGCGGAATCATCCGCGACATAGAAGACTTTCCACGTTCCATTGAAAGCGGGCCAACGGCGATGTCCTATCTTGAAAGCTTGCGGGTCTTCGTGCGGGTGGTCGAACTGGGCTCGATCACGGCGGGGGGGCGCGATCTGCGCCTGTCGCCCGCGGTCGCATCCAACCGGATCAAGGATCTGGAAAACCGCTTTGGCCTGCGCCTGCTGAACCGCACCACCCGCAAGCTGACCACGACCGAGATCGGCCGCGCCTTCTATGACCACGCCCGACGCGTGATCGAGACCCTGGACGAGGCCGAGGCCCTGATCGGCAGCTTTTCGGGCAAGCCGCAGGGCGTGATCCGCCTGACCGCGCCCCTTGGCCTGGGACGGCGGCTGGTCGCGCCGCTGATCCCGCCCTTTTGCGCCGACAATCCGGGGATCGAGATCCGCCTGCGCTTGTCCGACCGCAACGTCAACATCGTCGAGGATGCCATCGACCTGGCCTTCTTTCTGGGAGAGCCGGCCGATTCCGCATTGAAATGGCGCAAGATCGCGGAATGCCCGCGGGTGCTGGTCGCGTCGCAGGCCTATCTGGACGCCGCGGGCACGCCGCTGCGACCGGACGACCTGGCGGGTCACAACTGCCTGTTGCTGCGCTATCCGCGCAGCCCGGAATATTACTGGACGCTGCAGACGTCGGACGGGCCGCGCAAGATGATGGTGCAGGGGCGGTTCGACACCGACGATGGCGACGTGCTGCGCGATTGGGCGCTGGCCGGGCATGGCATCGCCAACCGCCCGCTGTACGAGGTGACGCAGGACCTGGCCGACGGTTGCCTGGTCGAGGTCCTGCCCGCGAACCGCCCCCTGCCCGCGCAGTTCGGCTGCCTTGCCCCGCACAGGCGTCTGCAGGATCCCAAGGTCCGCATGTTCGCCGACCACGCGGTTCGGGAGCTGCGTCCGCTGTTCTAGGCCGGGGCAAGGACTTTACAGCGGCGATTGATAATCGGCACGGGACGACCGCACCACCGCGGGGTTTGTCGTTGATCCGCCTGCATATTCCACCGCCTGTCCGCCCCGTGGGTGATGGCCCGGCGCATCGTACGCCGCGGGGCATTAATTAATATTTCTGGACGGATTTTCCATTGCATGCGACGCAAAAGAGGTGACCCGACACCGGATGATCAAGGAGAGACCGCAATGGCCGACCCGACCCGCCGCCGTGGCCGCCCCTGTGCCGACGGACCCGACCGCCCGCTGACCGTCCAGGCGTTGGACCGCGCGCTGGACATGCTGGACCTGCTGTCGCTGCATCCCGGCCTGACGCTGAGCGAGGTGGCGCAGCGCACGGGGCTGCCCGCATCCGCCACGCATCGCATCCTGCAGACCCTGGCCCTGCGCGGCATGGTCGAACGCTGTGCCGCGACGCAATGCTGGTCGGTCGGGCCATCCAGCTTTCGCCTTGGGGCGGCCTTCCTGCGCCGGTCGGGGCTGATCGCGCGGGCACGCCCGATCCTGCAGGACCTGGTCGCGCGGACCCAAGAGACGGCCAACCTGGGCATCCTCAGCGACGGTGGCGTGCTGTTCGTGTCGCAGGTCGAATCCGACCACCCGATCCGCGTGGCCTTTCCGCCCGGAACGCGCGCATCGCTGACCGGATCGGGCATCGGGCGGGCGATGCTGGCGATCAATGCGGGGCCTGCGCCCGACGCGGCCTGCCCCGATCTGGCGCGCATCCGAAGGCAGGGCTTTGCGTTTGACGATCAGGGACGGATGGCGGGGATGCGCTGCGTGGCCGCGCCCATCGTGGACATGGCAGGGCGGGCGGTGGCCGGGCTGTCGATCAACGCCCCCGCGCATCGGATCAGGACGCGCCAGGTCGGCGCGATCGGCGCGGCGGTGGCCGAGGCCGCGGCGCGGCTGACCGCCGTCACCGGCGAGCAGCTGCACCTGTAGAAGCCCGCCCCGCGGACGGGACGGGCCTTGGTTCAGCTGTCGGACTTGAACCCCAGGCTGCGGCCGATCCGCGAGGCATAGAACTCGCCCACCAGGCCGCGCCGGAACAGCAGCACGCAGACCATGAAGACGACCCCGGTGATGACCGTCACCGGCAGCGGCGAGGTCGCCAGATAGTTCTGCAGCGTCACCACCAGCCCCGCGCCGATGACCGGCCCGATCAGCGTGCCGATGCCGCCCAGCAGCGTCATCAGGATCACCTCTCCGGACATCTGCCAGCCGACATCGGTCAAGGTCGCGAACTGGAACACCAGGCTTTTCACGCTGCCCGCCAAGCCCGCGATCGCCGCCGACATGACGAACGCCGCCAGCTTGTAGCGCGCCACGGTATAGCCAAGCGACGTGGCCCGCGCCTCGTTCTCGCGGATGCTTTTCAGGATCATGCCGAAGGGAGAGTTGATGATCCGCCAGATCGCCAGCATCCCGGCCAGGAACACGCCCAGCACGAAATAGTACATGTTGATCTGGTTCGACAGGTCCAGCACGCCCAGGAAGGTGCCGCGCGGGACGGACTGGATGCCGTCCTCTCCGTTCGTGAAGGCGGCCTGCAGGCAGAAGAAGAAGAACATCTGCGACAGGGCCAGGGTGATCATGGCGAAATAGATGCCCTGACGGCGGATGGCGATCAGCCCCATGATCAGGCCCAGCCCCGCCGCGCCCGCGACCCCGACCAGGATCCCCAGTTCGGGCGACAGGCCCCAGACCTTGACCGCATGCGCGGTGAAATAGGCCCCGCCCCCGAAGAAGGCCGCATGCCCGAAGGACAGAAGGCCGGTATAGCCCAGCAGCAGGTTGAACCCTGCGGCGAACAGCGCAAAGCACAGGATCTTCATCAGGAAGATCGGGTACAGGAACATGGGCACCAGCAGCAGGAAGCCCAGCATGGCCAGCAGGATGACCGCCTTGATGCGGCCGGCTGCCGGGACGGTCGCGGGGGCCGCGGGGGTGGTTGCGTCGGAATGGCTCATCTTACACGTCCTTTCCGAACAGGCCCGCGGGCCGCAGGATCAGCACGATCGCCATGATGACGAAGATCACGGTGTTCGATGCCTCGGGGTAGAAGACCTTTGTCAGACCCTCGGCGATGCCTAGCATGTAGCCGGTGACGATGGCGCCCAGGATGGACCCCATGCCGCCGACCACGACCACGGCGAACACGACGATGATGATGTTCGTGCCCATCAGCGGCGACACCTGATAGATGGGCGCCGCCAGCACGCCCGCGAATGCCGCCAGCGACGCGCCCAACGCATAGGTCAGCGTCAGCAGCAGCGGCACGTTCACGCCGAAGCTTTGCACCAGCACCGGGTTTTCGGTGGCCGCGCGCAGGTATGATCCCAGCTTGGTCTTCTCGATCAGCAGCCACACGGCGATGCAGACCGCCAGCGACGCCACGATCACCCAGCCCCGATAAATCGGCAGGAACATGAAGCCCAGGTTCACGCCCCCCGCCAGCGCCGGCGGCGTCGGATAGGGCTGCCCGCTGGAGCCGAAGAAGTACCGGAACGTCCCCTCGATCGTCAGGGCCAGGCCGAAGGTGAACAGCAGACCGTACAGATGGTCCAGCTTGTAGAGCCGGGACAGCATGGTCCGTTCGACCAGCGCGCCGAACGTGCCCACGATCAGCGGCGCCAGGATCAGCGCGATCCAGTAGTTCACGCCGGTCCAGGTCAGCAGCAGCAAGGCCACGAACGCACCCAGCATGTATTGCGCGCCATGGGCGAAGTTGATCACCCGCAGCAGGCCAAAGATCACCGCCAGCCCAAGCGACAGCAGCGCATAGAACGACCCGTTGATCAGGCCGATCAGCAGCTGCCCCATCAGGGCAGCCATCGGCACGCCGAATATCATCGTCATGTTAGACACCCAGTTCGCGATTGAGCATGTCCATGTTGGCGGGCAGCTGGCCCACCGGGAATTCCGCGGTCATCTGGCCGTGATCCATCAGATAGAACCGGTCGGCGACCTTGCTGGCAAAGCGGAAGTTCTGTTCGACCAGCACCACGGTCATGCCGCGTTTCTTCAGTTCGCCCAGCACGGTGCCGATGTTCTGGATGATCACCGGGGCCAGCCCCTCGGTCGGCTCGTCCAGCAGCAGGCAGCGCGCGCCGGTGCGCAGGATGCGCGCCATGGCCAGCATCTGCTGTTCGCCCCCCGACAGTTTCGTGCCGGGGCTGTTCCTGCGTTCGTGCAGGTTCGGGAACAGGGCATAGATCTCGTCGACCGACATGCCGCCCTTGGCCACGACCGGCGGCAGCATCAGGTTCTCCTGCACCGACAGGCTGGCGAAGATGCCGCGCTCCTCGGGGACGAAGCCCAGGCCGGCGCGGGCGGTCTTGTGCAGCGGCATGGTCATCATGTCGCTGCCGGCAAAGGTGATGCTGCCCGTCCGCTTGCGCAAAATGCCCATGATGGACCGCAGCGTGGTGGTCTTGCCCATGCCGTTGCGGCCCAGGATGCAGATCATCTCGCCTTCGTTCACGTGCAGGTCGACGCCGTGCAGGATGTGGCTTTCGCCGTACCAGGCGTTCAGCCCGGCGACATTCAGAAGCGCGCTCATGCGTCGGTTCCCATATAGGCGGTGCGCACGCGGGGATCGGTGGACACCGTGGCGTAATCGCCGCTGGCCAGGATCTCTCCGCGCTGCAGCACGGTGACGCGGTCGCAGATGTCGGCCACGACCGACAGGTTGTGTTCGACCATCAGGACGGCCCGGTCGCGGGCCACGTCGCGGATGATGCCGGCGACGGTGCGCACGTCCTCAAGGCCCATCCCGGCCATCGGCTCGTCCAGCAGCAGGACCTTGGGGTCCAGGGCCAGCGTGGTCGCGATCTCCAGCACGCGCTTGCGGCCATAGGACAGGTCCATCGCGCGGGTGTCGCGGTATTCCGTCAGGCCCAGCTGCGCGATCAGCTCGTCCGCGCGCGGGTTCAGCCGGTCCAGCGACGACAGCGACCGCCAGAACTGGGTGGCCAGCCCGTTGGGCCGCTGCAGCGCGACGCGCAGGTTCTCCAGCACCGTCAGATGCGGGAACACGGCCGAGATCTGGAACGACCGCACCAGGCCAAGCCGCGCCACCTCGGCGGGCTTTCTGGCGGTGATGTCCTGGCCCAGCAGGGTGATCGACCCGCGGGTGGGCGTCAGGAACTTGGTCAGCAGGTTGAAGACGGTGGTCTTACCCGCGCCGTTCGGGCCGATCAGCGCGTGGATGCGGCCGTGTTCGACATCCAGGTCGACATCGTTGACGGCGGTGAAGCCGGCGAAATCCTTGCCAAGGCCGCGGGCGGATAACACCACCCGCGGCTGGTCCTGTTGCACAGGCATTGCTGTCATGGGTCCGTCCGCGCCCTAGTTCGCCGCGACCAGCGCACAGCCGCTTTCGGCCGGATCGATGAACGCCTCGGACCCGGGGATGGTCGCCAGGACGTTGAAGTAGTCCCAGTCCGTGGTGATGTCGGCCGGTGCCTTGACCTCCAGCAGATAGACGTCGGTGATCAGGCGTCCGTTCGCGCCAACCGTGCCGCCCTGAGAGAAGACGTCGTTGACCGGCAGCGTGTGCAGCTGTTCGGACACGGCGGCGGTCTCGTCGGTGCCGGCGGCCTCGATGGCCTTCAGGTATTGCAGGACGGCCGAATAGGTGCCGGCATGGACCATGTTCGGCATCGCCTGCGTGCGCTCGAAGAAGCGCTGCGCGAATTCGCGGCTTTCGTCGGTCCGGTTCCAGTAGAAGGATTCCGTCAGGGTCAGGCCCTGCGCGGCCTCGGCTCCCAGGCCGTGGACCTCGGCCAGGGTGAACAGCAGCGCCGCCAGGCGCTGGCCGCCCTGCACAATGCCGAATTCGGCCGCGGACTTGATGGCGTTCTGGGTGTCCAGGCCGGCATTGGCCAGGCCAATGACCTTGGCTCCCGATGCCTGCGCCTGCAGCAGGAAGGACGAGAAATCATTGGTGGACAGCGGATGGCGGACCGAGCCCAGCACCTCGCCGCCATTGGCGGTGACATAGGCGCCGGTCTGCTCCTCCAGCGAATAGCCGAAGGCATAATCGGCGGTCAGGAAGAACCAGCTGTCGCCGCCCTGCTCGACCAGCGCGCCGCCGGTGCCCACGGCCAGCGCGTGGGTGTCATAAGCCCAGTGGAACCCGTTCGCGGTGCATTGCGCGCCGGTCAGTTCGGTGGTGGCGGCACCCGTGGTCATGGTGATCTTGTCGGCCTCGGCCGACAGCGCCTGCACGGCCAGCGCAACGGACGAGGTGGTCAGCTCCATGATCGCGTCGACCTGTTCGGTGTCGTACCACTGCCGCGCGATGTTCGATGCGACGTCGGGCTTGTTCTGGTGATCGGCGGTAACGACCTCGATCGGCATGTCCAGCACGGTGCCGCCGAAATCCTCGACCGCCATCAGCGCCGCCTGATAGGAATAGGTGCCGCCGAAATCGGCATAGACGCCCGACTGGTCGTTCAGGATGCCGATCTTGACGACGTCATCCGATACCTGGGCCATCGCGGCGGTGGCCGTGGCGCCCAAGATCGCCACCGATGTCAACAGTCTAGCCATGAATTTCTCTCTCCCTCGTGTCGGACCGCAGGCGTGTGGACGGGCCACCCGCCGGGTCGGCGGTCCGGTTCATCGTTTCCGTGAATGACTGGCGACCCTCTCCCCAAGGTCGCGCTTGGGAAAGGTTGCAGAATAGGTTTGCCTTGGCAAGGACGCTTGGACCGCCCTGCGGCAACTTGCACAGGCTGCAATCCGCCAGCGGCGCGGGCAGCGGCGGGCCGGGGGTTGGCCTGCGGTCCACAGCCCCTATCCTGACCCCCTGAACACGGGGAGGAGACCACCATGACCTGTCATCCGACACGCCGCATCGCCGCGATCCTGCTGGCGGGCACACTGTTTCACGCCCAGGCCGCCGCGGCCCAGGACCCTGCCGGTCCCGACGCGCCGCCGCGCGACGAGTTCTTCTGGCTGGGCCAGATGAACAAGGCCAGCCTGGTCATCAACAGCCAGGAGGGGCTGTTGGACCCGGCCCTGGCCCCGGACATCGCCGAGGCTCTGGCGGGGGTGATCGCCGCGGGCGACGCGCCCGACGGGGAACGCCCCCGCACCGTCATCAGCTTCGAGCCGCTGCTGATCGATGCGGGCGGTCCGCAGGTCACCCTGCTGCATGCCGGGCGGTCCAGCCAGGACATGCACGCCACCTTCCGCGCCGCGATGCTGCGCGACAAGATGCTGGAGCTGGCCGATCAGCTGCACGCGACCACGACCACGATGGTCGACCTGGCCGAACGCCATGCGGGCACCATCGTGCCGAACTATACCAACGGGGTCGCGGCCCAGCCCAACAGCCTGGGGCATTACCTGCTGGGCCATGCCGCCGGCCTGGACCGCGACGCGCAGCGCATCCGCGAGGCCTATGCCCGCATCGACCGCAGCGCGATGGGCACCACCGTCCTGAACGGCACCAGCTGGCCGCTGAACCGCCAGCGGATGGCCGAATACCTGGGCTTTCCGGCGCTGGTCGAGAACGCCTATGACGCGTCACAGATCTCGTCGATGGACCACCCGGTCGAGGTGGCCGGCATCGTCACCTCGGTCGCGCTGCACAGCGGCAACCTGGTCGAGGACATCATGACCCAATACGCCCAGACCCGCCCCTGGATGCTGCTGGAGGAGGGCGGAGAGAACACCTATGTCTCCTCGGCCATGCCGCAAAAGCGCAATCCGGGCCTGCTGAACAACACGCGCAGCGATGCGTCGCAGGCCATCGCGCTGGCGATGGGGCCGGTCCTGCAGACGCACAACATCACTCCCGGCATGCCCGACCCCAAGGATGTCGCCGACAATGCCGCGATGGTCGATGCGGGCATCGCCACCCTGTCGCGGCTGGACGCGGTCCTTCAGGCGCTGGTCATCGACCAGGATCGCGCACTGGAGGAGCTGAACAGCGACTGGACCGCCTCGCAGGAGATCGCCGACCGGCTGATGCGCGACCACGGCCTGCCCTTCCGCGAAGGCCATCACGTCGCCTCCGAGATCGTGACACATGCACGCCAAAACGGGATTGGCCCGCTGGACTTTCCCTATGCCGAGGCGCAGCGCATCTATGCGGATGCCGTCGCAGGCACCGACGCCCCGGCAGACCTGCCCCTGACCCAAGAGCAGTTCCGCCAGGCCCTGGACCCCGCCGCGATCGTCGCCGCGCGCGCCACCTCCGGCGGGCCGCAACCGCAGGAGATGACGCGCATGATCGGCACCGCCCGCGCGCGGCTGGACGATCACGCCGGATGGATCGCCGCCCGGCGCGGCCATGTCGATGCGGCGCTGGATCGGCTGGACGCCGATTTCGACGGCCTGACGCGGGACTGACCCTTCAGGGCGCGGGCTGGCGGTCGATCCAGGATGTCGCGGCCTCGTAGGCGCGGCCCAGGTTCAGCACGCAGGCATCGCGCCCGCGGTGGCCGATCAGCTGCAACCCCATCGGCGTGCCGGGCGGTCCGAACCCCGCCGGCACGCACAGCGCCGGCAACCCGGTCAGCGATGCCGGCACGACCACCTCCATCCAGCGGTGATAGCTGTCCATCTGCCGTCCCGCGATCTGGCGCGGCCAGGTCCAGTCCGCGTCGAACGCGAACAGCTGCGCCGACGGCAGCGCCAGGATGTCCACGTCCATCCCCGCCGTGTGGCGGAACCAGTCCGACCGGATCGTGCTGGCACGGCGCAGGTCGGCGGCGGACAGGGCCAGGCCGCGCTCAATCTCCCACCGCAGCTCTGGCTTCACCTGATCCGGGGCGCTGTGCAGCAGCGGGCCAAGGCTGCCCGCGATGGTCCAGCTGCGCAGCGTCGTCCAGGCCTCCCACAGGGCGGCGGCCGAAAAGGGTGGCGCCATGGGCACCACGTCATGGCCAAGATCGGCCAGCACCTGCACGGCGGCCCCGCACAGGTCCAGCACGCCCGGCTCCATCGCATAGGCCCCGCCCCAATCGCCCAGCCAGCCGATGCGCAGCCTGCCCTTGGGCGGCGCGGGGCGATAGGGACCGCTGGAATGCGGATGCATCGGATCGGGGGCGGACTGGACCGCCAGCAACAGCTCGAGGTCGCGGATCGACCGCGCCATCGGGCCTTCGGTCGACAGCTGGGACAGGAACAGGTCGCCCGGGTTGGACGGCGCGACCAGGCCATAGCTGGGCCGGAATCCGAAGACGTTGTTCCACCCGGCCGGGTTGCGCAGCGACCCCATCATGTCCGACCCGTCCGCCAGCGCCACCATGCGCGCGGCCAGCGCCGCCCCCGCGCCGCCGCTGGACCCGCCCGCCGACCGCGACAGGTCATAGGGGTTGCGCGTGACGCCATAGACCGGGTTGTAGCTGTGCGACCCCAGCCCGAATTCGGGCGTGTTCGTCTTGCCGATGATCACCGCCCCGGCCCGGCGCAGGCGCGCGACCATCGGGCTATCCGCCACCGGCACGTGGTCGCGGAACGCGGGCGAGCCATAGGTCGTGGCGATCCCCGCCGTGTCCGCCAGATCCTTGACCGCCATCGGCAATCCCTGCAGCGGCCCCGCAGGGGCCTGCGCGGCCTCGGCCAAGAGGGTGTCGCGGTCGCGCAGCGCGACGACGGCGTTGATGGACGGGTTTGTCGCCGCGATCCGGTCCAGCGTCAGCGCCATCAGCCCGACCGCATCGATGCTGCCCGCGCGCAGGGCCTTCAGCTGGCTTGTCGCATCCCCGGTGATCATCCGATGTGCCCCTTTTCCTGATCTCGCCGTCACCGTGGGGCGAAACCGCGCGCCCCACAACCCCTGCCGCCCGTGTCGATGACGGAACCGTGTGCATCCATGACATCGGCGTTGGAACGGAACATCGGGCGCATGCTGCGGTTGTGCCCCGACACCAACAGGAGAACCCGATGAAACAGACCCTTGCGATCCTTGCCATCTGCGCCACGCCCGTCGCAGCCCTTGCCCAGACCGAGGGAGAGTTCTCGCTGCCCGACCTGCCCTATGCCGCAGACGCGCTGGACCCGGTCATCAGCGCCGAAACGATGGGCCTGCATCACGGCAAGCATCACCAGAGCTATGTAACCAACCTCAACACCGCCATCGCCGAGGGCGACGCCCCCGCCGGCACCGCGCTGGAGGATCTGGTGGCCAATGCCGGCACCTATCCCGACCGCGTCCGCAACAACGCCGGCGGTCACTGGAACCACACGTTCTTCTGGGAATCGATGGCCCCGGCCGACCAGACCGGAGAGATGTCGCCCGAACTGACCGAGGCGATCGAGGCGGCATTCGGTTCCGACGAGGAGTTCCGCACCGCATTTCAAGAGGCCGGTGCAGGCCAGTTCGGATCGGGCTGGGTCTGGCTGATCGTGAACGATCAGGACGAGCTGGAGATCACCTCGACCCCGAACCAGGACAACCCGCTGATGGACGTGGCCGAGACGCAGGGCACGCCGCTTCTGGGCAACGACGTGTGGGAACACGCCTATTATCTGACCTACAACAACCGCCGGGCCGAATACCTGGAAAGCTGGTGGGATGTGGTGAACTGGGGGGCCGTGTCCGAACGCTATGACGCGGCGCTGGCCGAATAAGCCACGGCCATCCCCAATCTTATGACGGGCGGCACGGCAACGTGCCGCCCGTCTTCTTTGCGAAACCAAAATAGCGCGCGACGGGCCAGAAACGACGGTGCGTGGGCGTCGGAACCGTGCGTTGGGCCGGTCGGAACCTGTTCCGGCGGGCTAAGCGTCTGGCACGACGTCGGCATCAGGGCACCCCCTTCCCGCTCCTGCGTTTCAGGCTGGCGGGGCGGTCCGCGTCTTGCGCGTGGTCCTGTGGGACAGGAAGAACCGCAGCATCTGGGCCGAAGCATCCGGCCCGCCCGGATCGACGAACCGACCCGCACGCGAACCGCCCGACCACGCATGGCCCGCGCCCCTGACCAGCCAATGTTCCACCCAGGACCGGCCCTGCCCCACCCGGTGGCTGGTGCGCACATAGGCCCGTCCGCCCGGCACGGTGCGGGTCAGTTCCACCGCGCGCAGGCCCGGGAACGTCTCGACCGCGCGGATCGCCACGAAGCGGCCGTTACGCGGGGTCACGATGTGGTCGTCGCTGCCGTGAAAGATGATCGTGGGGACGGGCGTGGCAAGGCGGCGGCCGGGGCTGCCCTGCTTCATCGCGATGATGGCCGAGGTCTTGTCCCCCGCCGCCCCCGGCGGCAGGCCGGAATGGCATCCGACGGCGGCGAACAGATCGGGATAGGCATGCGCCAGCAGCATCGCGGTCGACCCGCCCGCCGACAGGCCCGCGACATAGACCCGCGCCGGATCCGCCCCATAGCGCGCCAGCATGTCCCGGGTCAGGCTGGCCAGCAGGGCGGGTTCACCGCCGTCGCGACCCTGATCCTCGGGGCGGAACCAGTTCCAGCAGCGGTTGGCATGCGCCTCGCGCGGCTGCGCGGGATAGACCACGATCACGCCCCGCTGTTCGGCCAGCGCGTTCATCCCGGTGCCCTTCGCGAAATCCTCGGGCGTCTGGCCGCAGCCATGCAGCATCACCAGCAGTGGCAGCGGCACCCCCGCCCCGATCGCCGAGGGCAGATAGACGCGATACTTGCGCGTCCCGTGTGCGGAGGTATGGGTCCCCGTCTCGAACCGCGCCGATCGCGGGGCGACGGCCCGCAGCTTTGCGGCAGGCTTTGACTTGGCGGACTTGGGCTTTGCCGCCTTCGGCGGCTGCACGGCAGCGGTGGCCGCCTGCGTCATCGCCTTGGTGGCCGTCTTCATGAAGGCGCCCATCAGGCCCGCCATGGCGTTGGCGCCGGATTTCCGGCGACGGGTTCCGATGCGAAGTCTGGGGCGCCTGGTCACGGGGTTCGGGGCAGCGTTCGGGTGCACATGACCTCTGCGTCGCATGCGCCCCCGGATTGGGCAAGCGGCAACCCCGGTTCCGGCGGTCATGGCTGCCATGACGCGCTGACAGGTCCGGCCGCGCTTGCCCATTCGGGCGGCGTTTGACATTTTGCGGGCAGACGCCCCGGCCCCCGCCGCGCCGCAATGAAAAGGTCCTGCCGATGACGGCCGCCATGCTGACGCTTCTGGACTGGCTGGACCGGCGCACGTCCGGGGTGGGCCTGGTCACCGGCGCGCTGTTCGTCGCGGGCTCCCTGACGCCCAGCCTGATCCCGCGCAGCCCCCAGATCCAGGGCATCCTGGCGGGGTTCTGCTTTGCCGCGGGCTATGGGGTGGCGGTGCTGGCCGGCGCGCTGTGGCGCTATCTGCAGCTGCCGCGCATGACCGACCGTCAGGCGCGCCTGCTGGTGCCGGCGATGGGCGCGGTGGCGCTGGTCATCGTGACCGTGTTCCTGCTGCGGTCCGCGGAATGGCAGAACGACATCCGCGCCGCCATGACCCTGCCCCCGGCCGAGGGCGTGGCCCCCTTCATGGTGGCGGGGCTTGGCACCGCGGTCGCGTCGGTCCTGCTGATCCTGGGCAAGCTGCTGGTGGCGCTTGGCCGTTATGTCAGCGCGCGCATCGCGCAGGTCCTGCCCCGCCGGCAGGCGCGGGTTCTGGGCGTGCTGCTGACGATCCTGGTGACCTATCAGGTCTTCAGCGGCGTTCTGGTGCGCAACGTCGTCTCCAGCATCGACCAGTCGGCGCAGGCGCTGGACGACCTGATCCCCGCCGAACAGATCGCCCCCGACCAGCCCTGGCAGACAGGCAGCGCCGAATCGCTGGTCGCCTGGCAGGATCTGGGGCGCGAAGGGCGCAATTTCGTGGCCACCACCCCCGACCCCCAGGCCATCGCCCGCGTCACCGGACAACCAGCGCGGCAGCCGCTGCGCGTCTATGTCGGGCTGAACGCGGCGGACACGCTGACCGCGCGCGCCGATCTGGCGGTGCGCGAACTGGAACGCGCGGGCGGGTTCGACCGCAGCACGCTGGTCGTCGCCATGCCCACCGGCACCGGCTGGATGGACCCCGCCGCGATCGAGCCGCTGGAGCATCTGAACCACGGCGACGTCGCGACCTTGGCGTTGCAGTATTCCTATCTGCAAAGCTGGATCTCGCTGTTGGTGCAACCCGAACAGGCGGCCGAGGCCGGGCGCGCCCTGTTCGGGGCCGTCCACCGCCGCTGGCAGCAGCTGCCCGAGGAGACGCGCCCCCGGCTGTACCTCTATGGTCTCAGCCTGGGCGCGCACAGCTCTCAGCAGTCGTTGCGCCTGCACGAGATGCTGGATCAGCCCATCGACGGGGCGCTGTGGGTCGGGCCGCCCTTCGTCAGCCAGCTGTGGCAGACGCTGACCGCCGAACGCGACCCCGGATCGCCCGCATGGCTGCCGCACCTGACCACCGGAGAGGTCGTGCGCTTTACCGACGGCCGCCAGTCGGTGCATGACGGCGGCCCCTGGGGCGAGGTGCGGATCGTGTTCCTGCAATACGGCAGCGATCCCATCGTGTTCTTCCGATCCGACAGCGCGATCCGCCCGCCCGAATGGCTGGCCAGCCCCCGCGCCCCCGAAGTGTCGCCCGACCTGCGCTGGTATCCGATCATCACCCAGCTGCAGCTGGCCTTCGACATGGCGATCGCGCTGGAGGTGCCGATCGGGCATGGCCATGTCTATGCCCATGTCGATCACATCGACCCCTGGCTGGCGATCACCGACCCGCCCGGATGGACCCCCGAACGGCTGCAAGCGCTGCGCGACCATTTCCTGGCGCGGCAACAGGCGGTCACGACACAGCCTGGCAGTTCGGGCTGACCCCGATCGGGCCGCCGCGTGCGGCGTCAGGCGCGGCTGTCGGCGATGGCGCGCCAGCGCGGATTGTCGTCGCCGACATGGCGCCGCGCGCCCCAGAAGCCCGCGGGCCCGGGACCGGACACCTCGACGAAGGCGTTGAAGAACGCCCCGCCCGCCGCGCCAAAGCCGTCGATGGCGCGCCGGTACAGCGCACCCATCTGATCCGAATAGTGGAACCGCTCGAGGAAATCGAACAGCTCGGGATCGGCGTCGATGGCGGCCCGGTCGGGGACGATGTGGCTGCCGCCCTCGTACATAACCAGGAACAGGCCTGCCTCCTGGGCGATGGCGTGCTGGGCGGCCCAGACCTCCTCCAGCGTGGCGATGGTGGTGCCGCCCTCTTCACCCGCAACATGGCGCCCGTCGGCCACCTGTTCCGCCATCAGGTCGAACGCCCGCGCATCCCCCATGTCACGCCAGGACCGGATCAGCGACAGGTTCGCGGGACGTCCGATGCCGCCGTCGAAATAGCCCGTCACCGCATAGGCGTCGAAATGGGTCTTGGGTGCCCGGCGGTCCGGACCGTCCGCCACCCACAAGGGCGCATCCAGCATGGCATGGTTCAGGTCGATCCAGGCGGTATGGGCGGTGATGACCTTGCGCAGGCGGTCGGGCGCATCGGCATAGACCGCGTCCAGCAGCACCGCCATTTCAGCCGCACGGCCACCGTAATACTGCATCCAGCCATCGCCTTGGCCGGGCCATTGCGCCTCGGCCTGCTGTAGGGCCCACTGGGTCTGGCCGAACTGGAAGTTCCACACCTCGTTCGAGAATTCGTACCAGGCGGTCAGGCCCGGATCCAGGCTGTCCCGGACCAGCGTGGCAAAGCGGGTGATGTGGTCGTCGGTCGCCAGATGCGGAAAGCAGAACCACGGATCGATGCCCAGTTGATTGGCCAGCGCCACCATGACCTCGACCGGCACGCCCAGGGTCCAAGTGGCCGAGGTCAGGCGCGGCCGGTCGTCCCACTCGGACAGCGTGCTGTCATTCGTGGCCATCCAGTCCATGAGGCGGATCACCCGGAACCCGCCGATCAGCGCCAGCCATTCGGGCCGAAAGATCTGCCCTGCATCATATTCGGCCTGCAAGTCCTGATGGATGCATCGGAAATTGCGCGCGGGATCGGCGGCGTCCTGCCTGACGATGTCGATCGCCACGATCCCCGTGTCCGACGCGACATAGTCGAACTCGGCCCATCCCGGCCCGGTGGTCACGTTCGTGCCGGTCCCGTTGATGCGCACGTCGCCGGTTCCGTCCCAGGTCATCCGGTAATGGCCGTTCACGCTGATATCGTCGGCGGACAGGTCGCACAGGATGATCGTGCCCACGGCAGTCGAGCCGTCGGGGATGCTGACGGGCCAGCCGTCGGCATCTAGATGCCCGCCCTCGCGCAACTGGGCGTTGGTATGGGACACGAACTCGGCCTCGGACCGGCCCATCCATTCGCGGCTTTGGCGCATCACGTCGATGAATGGCTGAGAGGCCCCCCAGTCAGAAATACCCGACAGCCCCACCGCGATGCCCCCCGGTTCGGTGCGTGTCGCGGCCCGCGCGGTCAGTGGCATCCCGATCGCGGCCTGCAGTCCGAAGGCGGCGCCAAGCATCAGTACGGAACGTCTCTTCACCGGCGGCCCTCCATGCACTGCCCCGACAAAGGGACCGTGAATTTCTAACAGCGCGGTGCGCATTCGGGCAAGGCGTTTACCGACAGGGGAATTTGCGGCCCGGTTCGGGACCGCAGCCCCCCGGCCAGATCGAATATGGCTCAATACCCGCATTCATCTTATTGAAAATAAATCATAATACCGGGATTCTTCAGTTGATTTCCAGAAGCCGTCACAAGGTCGGATCATGCAGTCAACGCGATCTAGGCCCGCCTGCACGGATCACGATGCCGCAAGGTCGGACCGGCGCCCGCAGCACCGATCCGACCCGCGCGCAACCGTTGCGCGACTGTATCTGACCCGAAGTCATCCTGCGCAGCGCATAGGAATTTTCGGTGACGGGCGCAGCGGTTCGTGAAAACGGGGGCGCCGGATTGCGGCGCCCCCCGAGGCTTGATCAGTCTGCGCTGCGTTCGCCCAGCTGCAGGCCGGCGGGAGCGGGAACCAGGTCGCCCACGGGACGAGCCTGTCCGACGGGCCGACCCGCCAGGGCGGCGTCGAACTGGTCACGGTCCAGCGCGCCTTGCCAGCGGCTGACCACCACCGTGGCGACCGCGTTGCCGATGAAGTTCGTGACCGAGCGGCATTCCGACATGAAGCGGTCCACGCCCAGGATCAGCGCCATGCCCGCGACCGGCACGGTCGGGACGACCGACAGTGTCGCGGCCAGCGTGATGAAGCCCGCACCGGTGACGCCCGCGGCACCCTTCGACGACAGCATCGCGACCAGCAGCAGCAGGACCTGTTGCTGCAGGGACAGGTCGGTGTTCGTGGCCTGGGCGATGAACAGCGCGGCCAGCGTCATGTAGATGTTGGTGCCGTCCAGGTTGAAGCTGTAGCCTGTCGGCACGACCAGTCCCACGACGGGACGGGCGCAGCCGGCCTTCTCCATCTTCTCCATCAGCGAGGGCAGCGCGGATTCCGACGACGAGGTGCCCAGCACCAGCAGGATCTCGGCCTTGAGATAGGAGATCAGCCGGAAGATCGAGAACCCGTTGACCATGCAGACCGTACCCAGGATCACGATCACGAACAGGGCCGAGGTCAGGTAGAACGTGCCGACCAACGCGGCCAGGTTCACGACGGACCCGATGCCGTACTTGCCGATGGTGAAGGCGAAGGCCCCGAAGGCGCCGATGGGGGCGGCCTTCATCAGGATGTCGACCACGCGGAAGATCGCGAAGCTGGCCGATTCCATGACCGACAGGACCGGCTTGGCGCGGTCGCCGACCATGATCATGCCGATGCCGAACAGGATCGCCACGAACAGCACCTGCAGGATGTTACCCTCGACGAAGGCCGACACCAGCGTGGTCGGGATGATGTCCATGACGAAGCCCACCAGGCTGGTCTCGTGCGCCTTCTCGGCATAGCCGGTGACGGTGCTGGCATCCAGGGTGGACGGGTCGATGTTCATGCCGCGGCCGGGCTGGATGACGTTCGCCACGATCAGGCCGACGATCAGCGCCAGCGTCGAGAAGGTCAGGAAATAGGCGAAGGCCTTGCCCACGACCGATCCCACGCCGCGCAGCGTGCCCATTCCGGCCAGGCCCGTGACGATGGTCAGGAAGATGACCGGCGCGATGATCATCTTGACCAGCTTGATGAAGGCGTCGCCCAGGGGCTTCAGCGCCTCGCCGGTCTGGGGATAGAAATGGCCGATCAGCGCGCCGGCGACGATGGCAAAGATCACCTGGACGTACAGGTGGGCGTAAAAGGGCTTGGGGGCGTGCGCTTGGGGATGCGCGGGGGCGTTCAACTGCATCTGGTCTCCTCCGACCTGCATGTGACGATGACGTGACACAGGATAGCCCATTGAACCGGACTGCCCGCTTTCCACGCGCATGGCAGCAATGCGTTGATTTCATGGCTTTCTGTCAGCATGCGGGGGTCTATAATGTGCGGTTTTCCGCACAGATGCCGCGTGCTAGTGTGGGAACCGAAACAGTCCGGGGGACGGGATGGAACAGGCGGCGACCTTGCGAGAATCGCGCTGGCGGCTGCATCCCGCGCTGCTGGTGCTGGTCGCAGCTCTGCTGGCGGGGCCTTGGGCCGCCTATACGGTGACGCGCGACGGGATGCTGGCGCAGCTGGACCAGGACGCGCAAGCCGCCGCCGAAAGCCGCGCCCTGACGCTGGACAGCATCCTGGACCGACAGCGTGCGGTGGCCACCGTCCTGGCCGTCGACCAGCAGGTGATCCAGTTGCTGCAGCAGGGTGGCCCCGACCGCGATTTCGCGGTGTCGGCCAAGATGGACCTGCTGCGGGCGGAAACGCAAAGCGACGTGATCTATCTGCTGGATCGCCGGGGCGTGTCGGTGGCCGCGTCGAACTGGGACCTGCCGTCCAGCTTCATCGGCCACGACTATGGATTCCGGCAGTATTTTCGTCAGGCAGCCGCGCAGGGCACGGGCCAGGAATACGCGCTTGGCACGGTCAGCGGGCGGCCCGGCCTGTATCTGGCCCATGACATCCGCGACGGGACGACGCTGTTGGGCGTGGTGGTGGTCAAGGTCGAGTTCGACCCGCTGGAGGCCGCATGGGCGCGCGACACCGGGGCCACGCATGTTGTGGACGGACAGGACCGGGTGATCATCTCGGGCCAGCCGGCGCTGCGCTTTGGGGCCCTGCCGGATGTCCGCGGCATGGTGCAGGCCCGCGCCAGCGTGCGCGGCACCGACTGGACGCTGCTGGTCCGCCGTCCCTTGGCCGAGGCGCAGCGCGTGGCGTCGCTTGCGGCAGGGACCGCCGTCCTGGCCGTGCTGCTGGCCGGGGTCGTGGTGGCGGTGATCATGGCCCGCCTGCGCCGCGCCGCCCGCCGCGCGCGGGCCGAGGCCGCCTATCGCGCCGACCTGGAACGCGCGGTCGAGGCCCGCACCCGCGACCTGTCCGGAGAGATGCGCGAGCGGCGCGCCGCCGAACAGCGTCTGGTCCAGCTGCAATCCGATCTGGTGCAGGCCAACAAGTTGGCCACCCTGGGCCAGGTCAGCGCCGGTTTCGCCCATGAGGTGAACCAGCCCCTGGCCACGATCCGCCTGCTGGCGGAGAACGGCCGCGCGATGCTGGACCGCGACCCGGCGCCGGTGGCCGCGAACTTGGACCGGATCATCGGCATGACCGACCGGATCGGCCAGATCACGTCCGAACTGCGCAACTTCTCCCGCAAGGCGACGGGGGCCGTGGGGCGGGTGGCGCTGGCCGACGCGATCCAGGCCTCGCTGATGCTGACGGCCAGCCGACGGCGGACCAGCGCGATGGATTTCGCGCTGCCCGACCTGCCCCCGGATCTGGCCGTCCGGGCCGAGGCCGTGCGCCTGGAACAGATCCTGGTCAACCTGCTGACCAACGCCCATGATGCGCAGGAAGGCCGCTCTGATCCCCGCATCGCCATCGCGGTCCAGGCGGACGACGCCCGCGTCACGCTGACCATCCGCGACAACGGTCCCGGCCTGTCGTCCGCCATGGCCGCACAGCTGTTCACGCCCTTTGCCACGGACAAGCCGCAGGGGCTGGGGCTGGGGCTGGTCATCTCGCGCGACATCGCCCGCGACTTCGGCGGCGAGCTGGACGCCCTGCCCCCGGAACCGGGCCAGGGAGCCGCGTTCCGCCTGACCCTGCCGCGTGCCGCATGACCGGGACCGTCCGCCTGATCGACGATGACGCCGACCTGCGCGCGGTGCTGGAGCAGACGCTGACGCTGGCCGGGATCGCGGTCGAGGCCTTCGCCGATGCCCGCTCGGCCCTAGCCGGGCTGGACGCGGATTACGCGGGCATGGTGCTGTCGGACGTGCGGATGCCCGGCATGGACGGGCTGCAGCTGTTTTCGCATCTGCGCGGGATGGACCCCGACCTGCCGGTGATCCTGCTGACCGGGCATGGCGACGTGGCGATGGCGGTCGCGGCGCTGCAGCAGGGGGCCTATGATTTTCTGACCAAGCCCGTTGGCGCGGACCGGCTTGCCGCCTCCTGCCGCCGGGCGCTCTCGGCGCGGGCGCTGGTGCTGGAGAACCGCCGCCTGGTGCGGCGCGCGGGTCAGGACGCGGCCCGCGTCGCGCCACCGCTGATGGGGGACAGCGCGGCGATGATCCACCTGCGCGACGGCCTGGACCGCGTGGCCGAGGCAGAGAGCGACGCCCTGATCACCGGCCCGTCCGGGTCCGGCAAGTCGCTGGTGGCGCGTGCCATCCACCGCCTTGGGCCGCGACGGGGCCGCGGGTTGGTGGTGCTGGACTGCGCCACCGCGGACGAGGCCGGGTTCGACGCATTGCTGTCGGGAACCGAGACCCCGCGCGGTCCGCGCCGCCCCGGCCTTCTGGAGCAGGCCCATCGCGGCGTGCTGTGCCTGGAGGACGCGCCGGCTCTGCCCCCGCACCTGCAGGCCCGCCTGCTGAGCCTGGTCGAGGCGGGCGAATACTGGCCCGCGGGGGCCGCCGCCCCGCGCCCGCTGGCGTTGCAGCTGCTGGCCACGGCCCAGGACGATCCGCAGGGGCGGATGCATCCGGGCCTGTATTTCCGGCTGGCTCGTGCCCGCCTGTCGGTGCCGCCCTTGTCGGCGCGGCGCGACGACATCCCGGCGCTGTTCCGGCATTTCCTGCAGGCCGCGGCGGACCGGCTGTCGCGACAGGTGCCGCCGCTGACGGACCTGGTGCTGGCGCGGCTGGCGGCGCATGGCTGGCCCGGCAACCTGCGCGAATTGCAGGCCTTTGCCGAAGGTCACGTACTGGGCCTGTCGCCCATCGGCCCCGCGGGTGACGGTCCCGACCGACCACCTCTGTCGGACCTGGTCGCGGCCTACGAGGCCGGCCTGATCCGCGACGCGCTGCGCGAGGCGCAGGGCAATGCCACGGGCGCGATGGCCGCGCTGAACGTGCCGCGCAAGACCTTCTATGACAAGCTGACGCGCCACGGCATCCGCCCCGCCAATTTCCGCCGCCGCGACATGCGCCGATCCCCCGATCCCGACGATCCGTCTTGACGGATCGACCCGCAGCCGACATGCGGGAACGGTCTGCCATCGAATTGAGAATACCGATGTCGAATCAAGCACTGCCCGCGGGATTGTCGGTCTATCTGATCAATCTTGACCGGGCCGTCGACCGGCTGGCGCGGATGACCGCAAAATGCGATGCCGTGGGCCTGCCCTTCGAACGGGTCCCGGCGGTGGACGGGTCGACGCTCAGCTTTCCACATCCGGCCTTCGATGCCTGGGGCTATCGCTATCTGCACGGCCGCCGGGTGATCCCGGCCGAGGTCGGCTGCTATCTCAGCCATGTCGCCTGCGCGCAGCGGCTGTTGGACAGCCAGGACACGCATGCGCTGATCCTTGAGGACGACGTGGCCTTTCCGCCCGATTTCACCGCGATCCTGCGCGCCGCCATGGCCGAGGACGACAGCTGGGACATCCTGCGGCTGAGCACGATGAACACCGGGCGCAAGTTCGGCTTTCGCGACCTGCCCGGCGGGCGCCGCCTGGCCAAGGCCTTCACGCGCGAAAAGGGCGCCGGCGCCTATGTCATCAACCGCGCCGCGGCCCGGTGGATCACGGGACGGCTGATGCCGATGCGCCTGTCCTATGACATCGCCTTCGACCTGGAATACCTGGCCGGGCTGCGCGCGGTCTTCGTCGACCCGCCGCCCGTCGACCAGCGCGACGAACCGGCCTCGCAGATCCAGATGAACCTGCGGGCGTCGAAATATCCCGCGACGCGCTATCTGACCGTCCTGCCCTATCGCGCCTGGCTGGAGATCAGCCGCCTGGTCGCGCGCAGCGGCCAGTACGTCTATGCCCGCGCGCATTACCTGCCCTACAAGACCGTGCTGAAGGTCGCGTCCTTCGTGCTGGCCATCACCCTGGGCATCGACGAGATCTTCGACAACATGTAAGGCCGCGCCGCCCCGCGCGGGGGCGGCGCCTTTCGTCAGACCACCGTGACGCGGATCGCGCCGACGCCCTCGATCCGCGCGTCCATCACGTCGCCGCGGGTGACCGCGCCCACGCCAGACGGGGTGCCCGTCATGATCACGTCGCCCGGCTGCAGGTCGAAATAGCGCGACAGTTCGGCGATCATCTCGGGGATCTTCCAGATCATCTGGTTCAGATCGCCGGTCTGCCGGCGTTCCCCGTTCACGTCCAACGTCACGGCGCCCGCATCGGGATGGCCGATCCGCGATGCCGGCACCAGCGGGCCGCAGGGGCCGGATTTCTCAAAGCTCTTGCCGACCTCCCACGGGCGGCCCATCTTCTTGGCCTCGCCCTGCAGGTCGCGGCGGGTCATGTCCAGGCCGACCCCATAGCCCCAGACATGATCCAGTGCCCGGTCGGCCGCGATGTCGCGGCCGCCGGTGGACAGGGCCACGACCAGCTCGACCTCGTGGTGCACGTCGGATGTCAGGGTCGGATAGGGGAAGGTGCCGTCCGACGTCAGGTTGGACGGGCTCTTGAAGAAGAAGAACGGCGGCTCCCGGTCGGGATCGTGGCCCATCTCGACCGCGTGGGCAGCATAGTTGCGGCCGATGCAGAACACCCGGTTGACGGGAAAGCGCTGGTCGCTGCCCTCGACCGGCAGGGTCGCGGGGGGCGCGGGGGCGATCACGTAATCGGTCGGCTGGTAAAGATCGTTGGGCATCAGTGTGTGACTCCTGCGTAGGATGCGCGCATCGCGACCATCGACGACGGCACATTGCGCACCGCCTTGTAGCGATTCATGGCGATGACCGGCATCGACAGCATGACCACCGCCAGCACCTTCGATGTCAACCCGGTGCCATGGACGAAGGTGACCAGCGGGATCAGCGCCGCCATGGGTGCCGCCTGCATGACGATGAACACGGGCAGCGTGATCCATTCGACGGTCTGGCGCAGCCCCATCGCGACGCCTGCGCTGATCCCCACCGTCAGTGAAATGACCAGCCCGATCACCAGGGGCTTCATCGTGCGCAGATAGGTGGCCCCCCTGGATCCGTCGGCGATCATCGACCACAGGGCGGCCATGGTCGCGGTGAAGGTGGGAAAGGCGAAATTGAACCCCGACCGGGCGGCGAATTCCCAGATCAGGGCAAACTTGGCGACCGACAGGATCTTCCAGTGCAGGCCCGACTGCCACAGGCGCAGGGCCGGGCCCGACGGTAGCGGCCGTCGCTGTGCGGTGATGTTGGCGGATGTCATGGATACAGGTCCCCCAAGGCGGGATGCGTCCCCTGCCCGCCGGATCGCGGATCAGGGGGGTGGCGGCGCCCCCGCGGGGATGCCGCCAATGGCCGGGCAATCAGTCCCGGGCGGCCGCCGGCAGGTCGAAAACCCAGTGCTGTGCGGTGTCCAGACCGGACTCTGGCGCCTGGACCTGGCCCGCGGCTGCCAGGAACCTCAGGTCGTCGATGACTGTTGGGCGCCGCCGGCCGTGGGCAGCATGCCGTCATCCACCGCGTCTTGGAAGTAGGGGTGATCTCGGCCAGCGCCTGGTCGGGCAGGTCGTACTGGGTGCGCAGGTCTCATACCCCTCATATCCCGCTCCTCCCAAAGCGGCAATGTGAGCGTGAATTAAAGGTCACCCCGATTGGTTTGCTTATGGCGCCCGATTGGTTAACTTTTCAACACGACAGTTCAGAGTATTTATATTGTAAAATAATATTATGCGTGATTAACCTCACACCAATCTGGAGTTATCCTAGCCAAACTGACAAATTGGTTGCGGATAGTAATCTTGTGCGGCAACCCTGACTCCCCGCTCGGATATCCGGCCCATGACGACGACGACGGTTCGCGGCAGGCGACGCTGGTGCAGCTGCGCGCCGGGCTGATGCGCCATGACTTCGCCCCCGGCACCCGCCTGCCCCCCGAACGTGACCTGTCCGAGACCTTGGGCGTTTCGCGCGGGGAACTGCGCAAGGCGCTGGCCACGCTGGAGGCCGAGGGCCAGGTCTGGCGGCATGTCGGCAAGGGCACCTTCATCGGGTCGCGCCGCGTCGAGGTGATGAGCCTGTCCGAGATCGACCGCGTGACCAATCCCGCCGAGGTCATGCGCGCCCGCCTGCTGATCGAGCCGATGCTGGCGCGCGAGGCCGCGCTGAACGCCACACAGGATCATATCGAGGCGATGGCCGCCTGCATCCTGCGCACGCGCAGCGCCCAGACCTGGCGCCAGTACGAGACCGCCGACAACGAGTTCCACCGCCTGATCGCGCAGGCCACCGGCAATCGGCTGCTGCTGGCGCTGTTCGATGCGCTGAACGCGGTGCGGCGGGCGGTTGTGTGGGGGGCGCTGCGGTCGGGGCGGCAACGGCCGCCGGACGACCACCATTCCTTTGCCGAACACGACCGGATCGCCGCGGCGATCGCCCAACGCGACCTGTCGGGCGCAGCCGAGGCGATGCATCACCACCTGAGGGCGGTCCAGAAACAGCTGATCGACCCCAAGGGCCCCACGATCCCCCGGGAATAGCGGGTCAGATGGTGGACATTTCCCCCCGACGCGACGCACAATCCCGCGCATAAGAACGAGGATCAACAGACCATGGCCGAAAACGACACACCCCAGATCATCTATACCAAGGTGGACGAGGCGCCCGAGCTGGCGTCGGCATCGCTGCTGCCGATCATCCGCCGCTTTGCGGATGCGGCCGGAATCACCGTCGCGACGCGCGACATCTCTCTGGCGGGGCGCATCATCGCGGCGTTTCCCGAACGGCTGACCCCGGAACAGGCGCAGTCGGACGATCTGGCGGGCCTGGGCGCATGGGTCAAGACGCCTGCCGCCAACGTCATCAAGCTGCCCAACATCTCGGCCTCGGTGCCGCAGCTGGTGGGCGCGATCAAGGAGTTGCAGGCGCAGGGCTATGACCTGCCCGACTATCCGGTCGATCCGCAGGACGACGCCCAGGCCGAGATCCGCGCCCGGTACGATGCGCTGAAGGGATCGGCCGTGAACCCCGTCCTGCGCGAAGGCAATTCGGACCGCCGCGCTGCGCGGGCGGTCAAGAACTATGCCAAGGCGCATCCTCATTCGATGGGCAAGTGGTCCCCGGACAGCAAGACCCGCGTGTCGTCGATGCCCGCAGGCGATTTCCGCCGCAACGAGACGTCGGTGACGCTGACGGCAGAACAGGCCGGGCGCGTGCGCATCCAGCTGACCGGCGCGGACGGCCAGGTGACCGTGCTGAAGGACGGCCCCGACCTGCCCGCGGGCACCGTGGTCGATGCCAGCTTCCTGTCCGTGACCGAGCTGACCCGCTTTCTGCAGGCCGAGATCGAGGCGACGCAGGCCGACGGCACGCTGTTCTCGGTCCACCTGAAGGCCACGATGATGAAGGTCTCGGACCCGATCATCTTCGGCCATGTCGTGCGCGCCTGGCTGGCGCCGGTGTTCGAACGTCACGGCGCGGCGCTGGCCGCGGCGGGTGCGGACCCCAATGGCGGCCTGGGCACCGTGCTGGCCCGCGTGGCGCAGATGCCCGAGGGCGATGCGATCCGCGCCGAGATCGACGAGATCATGGCGCAGCGCCCGCCGCTGTACATGGTGAACTCGGACAAGGGCATCACGAACCTGCACGTGCCGTCCGACGTGATCATCGACGCGTCGATCCCGGCGCTGCTGCGCGCTGGCGGCAAGGGCTGGGGCCCCGACGGGGCCGAGGCCGACACCAACTGCGTGATCCCCGACACGTCCTATGCCGACGTCTATGACGAGAGCGTCCGCTATTTCAAGGAAACCGGTGCGCTGGACCCGCGCACCGCGGGCACCGTCCAGAACGTCGGCCTGATGGCCCAGAAGGCCGAGGAATACGGCTCGCACCCGACCACGTTCGAGATCCCGCATGCCGGCACCGTGACCGTCATCGCCGCCAACGGCGATGAGCTGCACCGCCACGCGGTCGATACGGGCGACATCTGGCGCCTGTGCTCGACCCGCCAGGCCGCGATCGAGGACTGGGTGCGCCTGGCCATCGACCGCCAGCGCCTGGAGGGCTGCAAGGCCGTGTTCTGGCTGGACCGGGACCGCGCCCATGACCGCGAACTGCTGGCCTATGTCGAGCCGATGCTGGAGGCGGCGGGTGTCACCGACCGCTTCCAGGTTCTGGCCCCGCGCGAGGCCACGCGCCTGTCCTTCGAAACCATCCGTGCAGGCCAGGACATCATCGCGGTCACCGGCAACGTGCTGCGCGATTACCTGACCGACCTGTTCCCGATCCTGGAGCTGGGCACCTCGGCCAAGATGCTGTCGATCGTCAAGCTGATGCAGGGCGGCGGCATGTTCGAGACGGGCGCCGGTGGGTCCGCCCCAAAGCACGTCCAGCAGCTGGCCGAGGAGAACCACCTGCGGTGGGACAGCCTGGGTGAATTCTGTGCCCTTGGCGAAAGCCTGAACTTCCTGGCCGAAGCCACGGGCAACGAAAAGGCCCGCACCCTGGCCGCCGCGGTCGAGGCCGCGACCCAGGGCGTGCTGGACCACGAACGCTCTCCCGGCCGCAAGGCGGGCGACCCGGACAACCGCGACAGCCACTATTACTTCGCGATGTACTGGGCGCAGGCGCTGGCGCAGCAGACTTCCGACCCCGACCTGGCCGAGGAATTCCGCCCCATCGCCCGCGACCTGACAGAACTGGAGGAACAGATCGTGGCGGAACTGCGCGCGGATCGCGGCCGTCCGGTCGACCTGGGCGGCTATTACCACGCGGACCCGGAAAAGGTCGCCGCGGTGATGCGCCCGTCGGCCACGCTGAACCGCATCCTGGGCTGACGCCCCTGGTGGCGCGCGGGGAAAACCCGCGCGCCATTCCTATCGGCGCGCCGACAGCGTCAGCAGACCCTTCTGCAGCAGGATGAAGACCAGCAGCAGCAGGCCGATGACGATCTTGGTCCACCAGCTGGACAGGGTGCCGTCGAAGACGATGTAGGTCTGGATCAGCCCCATCGTCAGCACGCCGACCAGCGTGCCGAACATGTATCCCGACCCGCCCGACAGCAGCGTGCCGCCGATCACCACCGCGGCGATGGCCGTCAGTTCGGTCCCCACCGTGGCCAGCGAATAGCCCGACCCGGTATAGACCGCGAAGACGATCCCCGAGAGCCCGGCCATCAGCCCCGAGAACCCATAGACCAGCACCGTCGTGCGCCCCTGCGGGACGCCCATCAGGCGGGCGGTCTGCGCGCCGCCGCCCAGGGCATAGACGCTTGTGCCGAACCGCGTGCGGTGGGCGATGACCATGCCGACGGCAAAGACCGCCAGCATCAGCACCCCGATCAGCGTCAGCCGCCCCTTGCCCGGCATCAGCACATAGGCGCCCTGCAGTTGGCCAAAGAACGGGTGCGTGATGGGTACGGATTGCACCGACAGCAGATAGGCCGCACCCCGCGCCAGAAACATCCCGGCCAGCGTGACGATGAAGGCGGGCATGGCCAGCCGGTCGATCAGGAACCCCATCGCCGCCCCGAAGGCGGTCGTCAGCGCCAGCAGGATCGCAAAGACCGCCAGCGGATGCAGCCCCGTGTCGCGCAGCATCACGGCAATGAACACGCCCGAAAACGCGATCACCGCGCCGACCGACAGGTCGATCCCGCCGGACAGGATGACCAGCGTCATCCCCACCGCGACGATGCCCAGATAGGCGTTGTCGGTCAGCAGGTTGCCGATCACCCGAGTGGACAGGATGTTCGGGAACTGGCTGTAGGCCAGCGCATAGGCCACGACGAAAATCAGGATCGTCGCATAGAGCGGCAGGGCACGGGCGTTCATGCGCGGTCCCCCTGGGCGCGGTGGCTGTCGCGCCACAGTCGCCATTCCGAGGCGATGCGCGGCGATTGCAGGATCAGGATCACCAGCACCAGCCCGGCCTTGATGATCAGGTTGTATTCGGACGCGAACCCTGCCAGCAGGATACCCGCGCTGATGGTCTGGATGATCAGCGCCCCCAGCACGGAAGCCGCGATGGAGAACCGACCCCCCAGCAGGGAGTTGCCGCCGATCACCACCGCAAGGATGGCGTCCAGCTCCAGCCACAGGCCGGCGTTGTTGGCGTCGGCGCCGCGGATGTCGGCGGTCACGATGATCCCCGCCAGCGCCGCGCAGAACCCGCTGGCGACATAGACGGCGATCAGCAGGACCGTGGCGTTCACCCCTGCCAGCAGGGCCGCGCGGCGGTTGATGCCCACCGCCTCGACCAGCAGGCCAAGCGCGCTGCGCCGCATCAGCAGGGCCGTGGCCGCGGCGGTGGCCAGCCAGATCCAGACCGGCACCGGCAGACCCAGGGCCGTCCCCGAGCCCAGCCATGAAAAGCCCGGATCGGTGAAGGTCAGGATGCGGCCTTCGGTAATCAGCTGGGCCACGCCGCGGCCCATCGTCATCAGGATCAGCGTCGCGACGAAGGGCTGGATGCCCACGACCGCGACCAGGACGCCGTTCCACAGCCCCGCCACCAGCCCCGCGCCAAGCGCCAGGGCCAGCGCCGCCCCCGCGCCAAGCCCCGCGGTCAGCGCCCAGGCCGCCGCGGCGCCGCAGATCGCCATGATCGTGCCCACGGACAGGTCGATCCCCCGCGTGGCGATGACCAGCGTCATGCCGACCGCCAGCAAGGCGACCGGTGCGCTGCGCTTCAGGATGTCGATGACCGGGCCGACCAGGCGGTCGTTCTGCACGTCGACGGACAGGAAGCCGGGATAGAAGACCGACACCATCGCCACCAGGGCCGCCAGGGCGATCAGCTGGGGGGCGATGCGCGACATCAGGGTCATGCCGCCTCTCCGGTCCCGGCGATGGCGCGCATGATCGCATCCGCGCCGACCGCACCTCCGGTCAGCTGAGCCACATGGGCGCGGTCGCGCAGCACGATCACGCGATCGGCCACCGCGACCAGTTCGTCCAGCTCGCTGCTGATGATCAGCAGGGACAGGCCTCCGCGGGTCAGGTCGCGGATCAGGCGCAGGATCTGGGCATGCGCGCCCACGTCGATACCGCGCGTGGGTTCGTCCAGGATCAGGAAGCGCGGGTTCATGGCCAGCCAGCGGGCCAGCACGGCCTTTTGCTGATTGCCGCCCGACAGCTCTCCGATGGGTTTTTCGCGACCGGATGTTCGGATGTCCAGCTGACGGATGTAATCGTCGGCCAGCCGGTTCTGCTCTGCGCGCGGGATGGGACGCGCCCAGCCCCGCCGCGCCTGCAGGCCCAGGATGATGTTCTCACGGATCGACACGTCGGCCACGATGCCGTCTGTCTTGCGGTCCTCGGGCGCAAAGCCGAAGCCCGCCGCGATGGCCGCGCGGGGGGTGCGCAGGTCGATGGGGCCCGCGTCGTCGAGGGCGGTGCCGGTCTGGGCGGGGCGAATGCCGAACAGCAATTCGGCCGTCTCGGTCCGGCCCGACCCCAGCAGACCGGCCAGGCCGACGACCTCTCCGGCACCCATGTCCAGGTCGAAGGGCTGGATCGTGCCGGCCCGGCCCATCCCCTGGAACCGCAGGATCGGGGCTGCGGGCGCGGCATCCGCGGCGGGGCCGGCCACCACATCCTCCAGCGCGCGGCCCAGCATCTGTTCGACCAGGGTCATGCGGTCCAGCCCGGCGATGGGCTGGCTGGCGACGCGGCGTCCGTTGCGCAGGATCGTCACCTGGTCGGCCAGATCGAACACCTGGTCCAGGAAATGCGACACGAAGACGATCGCCATCCCGTGGTCGCGCAGGGACCGCAGCACGTCGAACACCATCCGCACCTCGGCAGCGTCCAGGCTGGCGGTGGGTTCGTCCAGGATCAGCACCTTGCCGGAAATACGCACCGCGCGCGCGATGGCCACGATCTGCTGGATGGCCACAGAATAGCGGCCCAGGTCGCGGTCCACGTCGATGTCCAGGCCATAGCGGGCCAGCGTCTGGCGCGCTTGGGCGCGCATGGCACGCGTGTCGGTCAGCCCGAAGCGGCGCGGTTCATGGCCGAACATCAGGTTCTGCGCGACCGTCAGGTTGGGCAGCAGGTTCACCTCCTGATAGACGGTGCCGATGCCCAGTTCCTGCGCCTGCAGGGTGGAACGGGGGTCGATCGGGGCGCCGTCCAGCATGACCGTGCCTCCGTCGCGGCGATAGGCGCCGGTCAGGCACTTGATCAGCGTGGACTTGCCCGCACCGTTCTCGCCCAGCAGGGCGTGGACCTGGCCCGCCGCGATGTCCAGGTCGACATCGTCCAGCGCGCGCGTGCCGGGAAACAGCTTGGTCAGCGACCGGATCGACAGCAGCATCGGCATTCCTTTCAGGGATTGGGCGGGCCTGTCGCGGCCCGCCCGCGCGGTATCAGTAGCCCAGGTCCTTGCGGCGGTCGTATTCGCCCTGCGGATCGTCGGCCGCCGTGTACAGCTTGGATTCGGTCTGGATGAACTTTTCGGGCATGGTTCCGTCGGCCCAATACGCCTCCAGCGCGTCGAAGGCGGGGCCGGCCATGTTGGGCGTCAGCTCGACCGTCGCGTTGGCCTCGCCCGCCGCGATGGCCTGGAAGATGTCGGGCACCGCATCGATGGACACGACCAGGATGTCGGTGCCCGGCGCCAGACCCGCCTCCTTGATGGCTTGGATCGCGCCCACCGCCATGTCGTCGTTATGGGCATAGAGCGCGCAGATGTCCGCGCCGCCACCCTCGGCCTGCAGGAAGCTTTCCATGACCTCCTTGCCGCGGGCGCGGGTGAAATCGGCGGTCTGGCTGCGCACGATCTCCAGGTTGTCATGGCCCGCGATGGCGTTCTCGAAGCCGGTCTTGCGGTCGATGGCGGGGCTGGAGCCCGTGGTGCCCTGCAACTCCACGATGCGGCAGGGTTCGCCCGCGACCTCGTCGACCAGCCACTGGCCCGCGACCTCGCCCTCGTGGACCAGGTCCGATCCCACGGCGGTCAGGTACAGATCGTCGGCGCTGTCGACCTGGCGGTCCAGCAGGACGACGGGGATCTCCGCCTCGGCGGCCTCCTGCAGGACGCTGTCCCAGCCCGTGGCCACGACCGGCGCCAGCAGGATCGCATCGACCCCCTGGGCCACGAAGGACCGGATCGCGGCGATCTGGTTCTCCTGCCGCTGCTGGGCGTCGGAAAACTGCAGCTGATAGCCGCGCTCTTCGGCCTGGCTGCGGGTCAGCGTGGTCTCGGCCGCGCGCCAGCCCGATTCCGAACCGATCTGCGAAAAGCCGATCGTCTCTCCCTCGGCAAGGGCCGCCCCGGCCGACAGGGCCAGCGCGGCGACGGTCGTCAGCATGGTTGCATGGGTCATGTGAACATCCTCCCTGGATATGTTTAGACGTTTGTCCGCGCGGCTGTCTTCCCTCAGTCGCGAAGGTCGTGCGGCAGCAGGGCGTCGGGCAGGTTCTGGAAGCAGACCGGGCGCAGCCAGCGCCGGATCGCCAGAGTGCCGACGCTGGTCGCGCCGAAATTCGTGGAGGCCGGATAGGGGCCGCCATGGACCATGGCATCGGACACCTCGACCCCGGTGGGCCAGCCGTTGGCCAGGATGCGCCCGGCCTTGCGTTCCAGGACCGGCATCAGCCGCGCCGCCAGGTCCGTGTCACCTTCATCCATCTGCAGCGTCACCGTCAGCTGGCCGTCCAGCGCGCGGGCCACGTCCAGCATCTGCGCATCACCGTCGGCGGCCACGATCAGGCCAAGCGGGCCGAACACCTCATGTGCCAGGTCGGGGTTGTTCAGGAACGCGGATGCGGTCGCGCGAAAGACGGCGGGCCGCGCGTTCCGGCCCGACGCCTCGGCCACGGTCACGGGCGTCGCCGCCCCCGCGACCGCCGCCACGCCGTCGCGGAACGACTGCGCGATGCCGTCGGTCAGCATCCCCTGGGCCGGTGCATCGGCCAGCGCGGCGGCGGCGGCACCGGCGAACGCGTCGGCCTTGTCCGCCGGAACGATCACCACGCCCGGATTGGTGCAGAACTGGCCCGCGCCCATTGTCAGGCTGGCCGCCCAGCCCTGGGCGATCTGATCGCCGCGCGCGGCCATGGCGGCGGGCAGCAGGAAGCAGGGGTTGATGCTGCCCAGTTCGCCATAGAAGGGGATCGGTTCGGGCCGCGCGGCGCACAGGTCGAACAGCGCGCGCCCGCCGCCCAGGCTGCCGGTAAAGCCCACCGCTCGGATCAGCGGATGACGCACCAGCGCCTGGCCGGTCTGGTGCCCCGCCCCGTCCAGATAGGCAAAGACCCCGGCCGGCATGCCGGTCCGCCCGACAGCCTCCAGGATCGCCTCGGCCACGATGCGGCCGGTTTCGGGATGGGCGGGGTGGCCCTTGACCACGACCGGGCAGCCCGCCGCCAGCGCCGAGGCCGTGTCGCCCCCCGCGGTCGAGAAGGCCAACGGAAAGTTCGACGCGCCGAACACCGCGACCGGCCCCACCGGCCGCTGGATCATCCGCAGATCGGGGCGCGGCAGCGGCTGGCGGTCAGGCAGCGCCACGTCGTGGCGGCGGTCCAGGTAATCGCCCTTACGGATGTGGTCCGCGAACAGGCGCAGCTGCCCGGTGGTGCGCCCGCGTTCGCCCTGCAGCCGCGCGGTGGGCAGGCCGGTCTCGGCCGCGCCGGTTTCGGTGATCGCGTCGGCGCGCGCCTCGATCGCGTCTGCGATGGCCTCCAGGAACCCGGCGCGGGCGTCGCGGGACAGGGCGGCGAATTCCGGGAATGCCGCCTCGGCCGCGCGGGCGGCGGCGTCGACGGCGTCCTGGCCGTCAGCGTCCTGCCAGCGGCCAAGGATCAGGTGCTGTCCGTCGCGGGGGTGGGTCATCAAGGTCTCCTTCAGAATTCGAACGGGTCGACGGCATGCCGCCGGCCCGAGGTAAAGGCGTCGGCGACCAGCACCATCGGCGCCAGATCCACGTCCGACGCCCCCTGACGCACCAGCCGCGCCATGCGGTCATACAGGGCGGGGTATTCCTGCATGATGCTGTCGCCGCCCGTCACGGGGCGGTCGTCGATCTGCAGGATGTTGCCGCCGTTCCTCAGCACCAGCGTGCCGTCGTCGGTGACGATGCGGATGTCCCAGGTCTGCGGCCCCTGCTGGCGGAAATCCAGATCGGCGGTGATGCCCTGCGACAGCTGCAGCCGCGCCGCGATGGGGGCCTGGCGGTTGGCGGGCACGTCCAGGTCGGCGCCCTGCAGATGCACAGGTTCGGGCAGGATCGCGGTCAGGATCGACAGGGCGTTGATGCCGGGATCGAACACGCCCATGCCCCCCGCGTCCAGGATCCAGTCCTGGCCGGGATGCCATTTGCGGATATCCTCGCGCCAGGTGATCCGGCCTTCGCGGATGGTGCGACCCGCCAGCCAGTCGCGGGCCGCGGCGACGCCCTGGGCCATGCGCGAATGCCAGGTGGCAAAGATCGTCAGCCCCTGCGCCGCGGCCATGTCGCGCAGGACGTGAACCTCGGACAGGGTGGCGCCGGGGGGCTTTTCCAGCATCAGGTGCCGCCCCGCGCGCAGCACCGCGACCGCCGCGGCAAAGCGTGGCACGGGCGGCAGGCACAGGCTGATCGCGCAGATCTCGGGATGGGCCGCCAGCATCGTGTCGATGTCGTGAAAGGCCAGGACGCCCGGAACCTGCCCGCTGCGCGACACGGTCGCCGTCAGGTCCCAGTCCGGGCTGGCGGCCAGCGCGGGGACGTGCTGATCCAGGGCGATCTTGCCGATACCGACCAGGGCGATCTTCATCAGTGGCTGTCCTTTCCGACCGCGTTGCCCCGGCACCCGCGCAGGAAGTCCATGTCCGCCCCGGTATCGGCGCCCATCACGTGGGCCTGGTGCAGGAAGGCGTAACCGCTGGTCGGCTGATCGGGCAGCGGACGCCACGCGGCCAGCCGCGCGGCCAGTTCCGCATCGGGGATGTCCAGGTGCAGGCGGCGGTTCGGCACGTCCAGTTCGATCATGTCGCCGTCGCGGACCACGGCCAGCGGCCCGCCTGCCGCCGCCTCGGGGGCGGTGTGCAGGACCACGGTCCCATAGGCCGTGCCCGACATGCGCGCATCCGAGATGCGGATCATGTCGGTGATGCCCCGGCGCAGGATCTTGGGCGGCAGGCCCATGTTGCCCACCTCGGCCATGCCGGGATAGCCCTTGGGCCCGCAATTCTTCAGGACCATCACGCAGGTCTCGTCGATGTCCAGCGCCTCGTCCGTGATGCGCGCCTTGTAGTGGTCGATGTCCTCGAACACGACCGCACGGCCCCGGTGCACCAGCAGATGCGGGCTGGCGGCGGACGGCTTCAGCACCGCGCCGTGGGGGGCCAGGTTGCCCCTCAGCACCGCGATGCCGCCCTGGGGCGTCAGCGGGTTCGATGCGGGGCGGATCACGTCGGGATTGTGGTTCATCACCCCCTTGACCTCGTCCCAGATGGACTGGCCGCTGACGGTCAACGCGCCCTGGTGCAGCTGCCCCGCCTCGGCCAGGTGCTTGATGACCACGGGCAGCCCGCCGGCATAGAAGAACTCCTCCATCAGGTACTGGCCCGACGGCATCAGGTTCACGATGGTCGCCACGTCCCGCCCGCAGCGGTCCCAATCGTCCAGCGTCAGGTCCACCCCCACGCGGCCCGCCATGGCCAGCATGTGCACGACCGCGTTGGTCGACCCGCCGATGGCGCCGTTGACGCGGATGGCGTTCTCGAACGCCTGCTTGGTCATGATGTCGGACGGTTTCAGATCGTCCTTGACCATCTGCACGATGCGCCGCCCCGACATCTGCGCCATGACGCGGCGACGGGAGTCCACCGCCGGGATCGCGGCATTGCCGGACAGCGCCATGCCCAAGGCCTCGGCCATCGAGGCCATCGTGCTGGCGGTGCCCATCGTGTTGCAGGTCCCCGAGGAACGCGACATCGATGCCTCGGCCTCCAGGAAATCGTCCTGGCTCATCTCTCCGGCCTTCACCGCCTCCGAGAACCTCCACAGATGCGTGCCCGACCCCACGCGCTCTCCGCGGAAATAGCCGTTCAGCATCGGCCCCCCGGTCACCACGATCGAGGGGATGTCGCAGGATGCCGCCGCCATGATCAGGCTGGGCGTGGTCTTGTCGCAGCCGACCAGCAGCACCGCGCCGTCCATCGGCTGGCCGCGGATCGTCTCCTCGATCGCCAGGGCGGCCAGGTTGCGGAACATCATCGCGCTTGGCCGGAACGTGTTTTCCGAGGCCGAGAAAACCGGCACCTCGACCGGAAAGCCACCCGCCTCCCACACGCCGGCCTTCACCTTCTCGGCCAGTTCGCGCAGGTGGCCGTTGCAGGGCGTCAGGTCGGACCAGGTGTTCAGGATGCCGATGATCGGGCGCCCATCGAACAGGTCGTGCGGATAGCCCTGATTCTTCATCCAGCCGCGGTGATAGATCGTGTCGCGTGACGTGCCGCCATACCATTCCTGCGAACGCAGACGGCGGGGCCAGGGGGCGGGGGTGAATGTCATGGGCCGGACCTCTACAGGGCCGCGACCGCGACGGGCGTCGCGTCGGCGGGGCATTGCGTCAGCGGATTGACCAGCGGCAGGCCGAAATCCGGACATTCGATCTGGAAGCTGTCGCCGTCGCGCGTGGTGATGCCGTCGGCAAAGGACAGGGTCGCGGTGCCGAAGAAATGCACGTGCACGTCTCCGGGCCGGCGGAACAGGTCGTACTTGAAGTGATGGTGTTCCAGGTTGGCCAGGCTGTGGGACATGTTCGCCTCTCCGGACAGGAACGGCTTTTCCCAGATCACCGCGCCGTCGCGGACCAGGCGGCTGGTCCCGCACAGATCGGCAGGCAGCTCGCCTACCCGCAATTCGGGGCCAAAGCTGGCCACCCGCAGCTTGGAATGCGCCAGCCACAGATAGTTGCCGCGTTCGGTCACGTGGTCGGAAAATTCGTTGGCCAAGGCAAAGCCCAACCGAAACGGGCGGCCATCGGGGGCGATGATGTAAAGGCCCGCGATCTCGGGCTCCTCTCCGGCGTCCAGGGCGAAGCCGGGCGAGGTCAGAGGCGCGCCGGGGGCCACCGCCGCATGGCCGTTGCCCTTGTAGAACCATTCGGGCTGGGCGCCGATGCGGCCCTGGTCGGGCTTGCCGCCCTCCAGCCCCATGCGGAACATCTTCATGCTGTCGGTCAGCGTCTCGACCGCGCTCTGGTGCATGGCGTCGCGGGTGGATGCCGATCCCAGATGGGTCAGCCCGGTGCCGGTCAGGTGCAGATGCGCGGGATCGTCATGGTCCAGCGGCACCAGCAGGCGGCCCTGGTCCAGCGCCTCGGCCAGATCGACCGCATCACCCCGCCCGCGGGCCGCGACCTCGGCCGCCAGGCCCCGGCCCGCGGCGATCGCCGCCAGCGCCAGGTCGCGGGTCGAGGTCGCGCCGGGGACCAGATGCGCCGCGCCGTCGGTGCGGGCGGCGACGGCGCGGGTGCCGTCGGTCAGGGTCAGTTGCGACAGGAACATGGATCAGACCTCGCGGTTCTTGTTGTAGACGTCGAAGAACACCGCGGCCAACAGGACCAGGCCCTTGATCACCTGCTGGTAATCGATGCCGATGCCCATGATGGACATGCCGTTGTTCATCACGCCCATGATGAAGGCGCCGACCACGGCGCCCACGATGCGCCCCACGCCCCCGGACATGGACGCCCCGCCGATGAAGACCGCGGCGATCACGTCCAGCTCGACCGCGAAACCCGCGCGGGGCGTGGCGGTGTTCAGGCGCGCCGCGAAGATCAGGCCCGCAAGGGCCGCCAGCAGGCCCATGTTGACGAAGGTCAGGAAGGTCAGCCGTTCGGTGCGGATGCCCGACAGCTTTGCGGCCTTGGCATTGCCGCCGACCGCATAGATGCGCCGCCCGATCGTCGTGCGTTCGGTCAGGAAGACATAGATCACCGTCAGCACCACCATCGACAGCAGCACGTTGGGCAGGCCGCGGAACCAGGCCAGCTTCCACGTCACGAACAGCAGCGCGGCGGCGACGATGGCGTTGCGCAGCACGAACAGGGCGAAGGGCTCATCCTCGATGCCATAGCGGGCGTTGCGGGCGCGGGTGCGCAGGCCCAGCCACACGATCAGCAGCGTCGCCATCACGCCCACGGCCATGGCCAGCCCGTTCGGCCGCCCGATGCCCAGGATGTCGGGGATGAATCCCGTCGACAGCAGCTGGAAGTTCGCCGGGAACGGCCCGACCGACTGCCCCGCCAGAAGCCACAGCGACAGCCCGCGAAAGACCAGCATCCCCGCCAGCGTGACGATGAAGGACGGGATCTTCCAATAGGCCACGAAATAGCCCTGCACCGCGCCGATCGCCATGCCCATGACAAGGCAGATCGCCATCGCGGCCCAGACCGGCATGCCCCAGGTCACGATCATCACCGCCGCCAGCGCACCGACAAACCCCATCACCGACCCCACGGACAGGTCGATATGGCCCGACACGATCACCAGCAGCATGCCAAGCGCCATGATGATGATATAGCTGTTCTGCAGGAACAGGTTGGTGATGTTCACCGGGCGCAGCAGCACACCCCCCGTCACGATCTGGAAGAAGACCATGATCGCGATCAGCGCGAACAGCAGCCCGTATTCGCGGATGTGCCGCATGATGTAGTCGCCGATGCCGATGCCCGGCGCGCGGTCCGTCTGTTCCACGGCCATGTCCTTTCTATTCCCTGACGATCAGCGACATGATCGCTTCCTGGCTGGCCTGATCCGCGGTCAGTTCGCCCACGAAGCGGCCCTCGTTCATCACATAGATGCGGTCGCACATGCCCAGCAGCTCGGGCATCTCGGACGAGATCATGACGACGCCCTTGCCGGCGGCACTCAGGTCATTGATGATGCTATAGATTTCGTATTTCGCGCCCACATCGATGCCGCGCGTGGGTTCGTCCAGGATCAGCACGTCGGGATCGGTGAACAGCCATTTGGCCAGGACGACCTTCTGCTGGTTGCCGCCCGACAGGTTCATGACCTTCTGGAACACCGACGGGGTGCGGATGCGCAGCTGCCTGCGATAGGTCTCGGCCACCTCGGTCTCGCGGGTTTCGTCCACGACGCCGCGGCGCGCGACGCCGTCCAGGTTGGCCAGGATGGTGTTGCGGCGGATCGTCTCGTCCAGGATCAGGCCAAGCGTCTTGCGGTCCTCGGTGACATAGGCCAGCCCTGCGGCGATGGCGCGGTCGACGGTTGACAGGTCCACCGGACGCCCCCGGACCAGCGCCTGTCCCGCGATGTCGCGGCCATAGCTGCGGCCGAAGACGCTCATCGCCAGCTCGGTCCGACCTGATCCCATCAGCCCGGCGATGCCCACGACCTCTCCGGCGCGAACGTTCATCGACAGGTCGCGGATCATCTGGCGGTCGCGCTGTTCGGGATGCCAGACGTTCCACCCCTGCAGCTCGAACAGCACCTCTCCGGCGCGGCGGTCGCGGTCGGGATAGCGATGCGCCATGTCGCGGCCCACCATGTCGCGCACGATGCGGTCCTCGGTCAGGCCCTGACGCGCGTCCAGCGTGCTGATCGTGGCGCCGTCGCGGATCACGGTGACGCTGTCGGCGACGCGGCGCACCTCGTTCAGCTTGTGGCTGATGATGATGCTGGTAACGCCCTGGCCCTTCAGTTCCAGCAGCAGGTCCAGCAGGGCCTGGCTGTCGCTTTCCGACAGGGCGGCGGTGGGTTCGTCCAGGATCAGCAGGCGCACGTTCTTGGACAGGGCCTTGGCGATCTCGACCAGCTGCTGCTTGCCCACGCCCAGGGTGTCGACGATGGTGCCCGGCGTCTCGCGCAGGCCGACCTTGGCCAGCAGGGCCTCGGTCTGGCGGTACGTCTCGGGCCAGTCGATGACGCCGCGGGTGGCGCGTTCGTTGCCCAGGAAGATGTTCTCGGCGATGGTCAGCAGCGGCACCAGCGCCAGTTCCTGGTGGATGATGATGATCCCGCGATCCTCGCTGTCGCGGATGGTGCGGAAATCGACGGGCTGGCCGTCGAAGACGATCCGCCCGTCATAGCTGCCGGTGGGATAGACGCCCGACAGCACCTTCATCAGCGTGGACTTGCCCGCGCCGTTTTCGCCGCAGATGGCGTGGATCTCGCCCTGCGCGACGGTCAGGCTGACATCGTCCAGCGCCTTGACGCCGGGAAATGTCTTGCTGATCCCCTGCATTTCCAGAAGGTCTGTCATGGCCCTGCCCCGGATGGGGACCGCCCCGCGGGGGACGGTCCGGCTGGTGTCACTGCAACTGCTCGGGGGTGTAATAGCCGCTCTCGACCAGGATCTGCTCCCAGTTCGAGGCGTCGACCGGCACCGGCTCCAGCAGATAGGAGGGCACGACCTTGACGCCGTTGTCATAGGTCTCGGTGTCGTTCACCTCGGGCTCGGTGCCCTTCAGCATGGCATCGACCATGCCCACGGTGACGCGGGCCAGTTCGCGGGTATCCTTGAAGACGGTGGAATACTGCTCTCCGGCCTGGATCGACTTGACCGACTGGACCTCGGCGTCCTGGCCGGTGACGATGGGCATGATCTGATCGCCCGACCCGTAACCCACGCCCTTCAACGACGACAGGATGCCGATGGACAGCCCGTCATAGGGCGACAGCACGCCATGCACGGTGGCCTGGGTGTAGTTCGACGACAGCAGGTTATCCATCCGTGCCTGCGCGGCCGATCCGTCCCACCGCAGCGTGCCGACCGTGTCCATGCCCATCTGGCCCGACGGGATCGCGATGCGCCCGTCGTCGATCAGCGGCTGCAGGACCGACATCGCCCCGTCATAGAAGAAGTACGCGTTGTTGTCGTCCGGGCTGCCGCCGAACAGCTCGACGTTCCAGGGCTTTACGTCGGGGAACCGCTCCTCCAGGCCCGCGACCAGCGAATTGGCCTGCTCGACGCCGACCGAGAAGTTGTCGAAGGTCGCGTAATAATCGACATCCGGCGTGTCGCGGATCAGGCGGTCATAGGCGATGACCTTGATGTCGGACGCGGCGGCATTGGCCAGCGCGTTCGACAGCGTGGTGCCGTCGATGGCGGCGATCACCAGGACGTCGACGCCCTTGGTGATCATGTTCTCGACCTGGGCCAGCTGGTTGGGGATGTCGTCCTCGGCGTATTGCAGGTCGGTCTCATAGCCGGCCTCCTGGAACTGGCGGACCATGTTGTTGCCGTCGTCGATCCAGCGGGCCGACGATTGCGTGGGCATCGAGATGCCCACGGTCTGGGCCGCGGCGCCGAAGGCCAGCCACGACGTTCCGATCGCCAGCGCGATCGCGGCGGTGTTCAGTCTCATGTGATTCTCCCTTTCGGCGCCGTGGCGCCGCCCCTCTCGAATGCTCCCGACAGGACGATAGCAAAGCGACGGGTTATCAGTAAAATGAGATTTGCGACCTTCAACATACCGGAAAACGCATGTCCGAGATCCCCGCACGGTCCTATCTGAAACCCGCGCAGCTGCGCCTGATCCTGGAGATCGCCGACAGCGGGCAGCTGCGGCAGGCGGCGGCGAACTGCGCCATGACCCAGCCCGCCGCATCGCGGATGCTGGCCGAGGTCGAGCGCCTGTTCGGCGCCCCACTGTTCGAACGCCAGCCCAAGGGCATGTCGCCCACCGAGATCGGCAGCACCGTCCTGCGCCGCGCCCGCGTGATCCTGCGCGAGATGCACAGCATGTCGGCCGACGTCCACGCCCTGCGCGGCGGCCAGGCGGGGTCGGTGCATGTGGGCGCGGTCACCGGGCCCGCGGTCGGCTATCTGATGGCCTCGATCCGCGAGATCAAGAAAGAGACGCCCGAGGCCGACATCACCGTCGACGTGATGCCGTCGCGTGAACTGCTGGGCCATCTGACCACGGGGCAGATGGATTTCGCGCTGGCCCGGATCCTGCCGGAATTCGACAGTCGCGATTTCGAGATCCTGCCCCTGCGCGACGAGAAGGTGACCTTCTGCGTGCGCGCCGATCACCCGATGGCGCGCGCCCCGATGGTGACTTTGACCGAACTGCATGACCACGAATGGATCATGCAAAGCCGCGGCGCCCCCATCCGCGAGGCCACGATGGAGGCCTTCGCCGCCGTGGGCCTGGCCGAGCCGCGCAACATCGTCAACAGCCCGTCGATCCTGTTCACCATCGCCTATCTGGCGAACAGCGACGCCATCGCCTCGGTCTCGGAGGAGGTGGCGCAGCTGCTGATGCGGCCGCCGGTCCATGCGGGGTTCGCGCTGCTGGCCCAGCCCCGCGAGATTCGCGTGGACCCCTATTACCTGCTGAACCTGCGGCGCCGGCCGCTGTCGCGGCTGGCGCGGCGCGTGCGCCAGAAGGTGATCGAAAAGACCCTGGCCGCCGATTAGGGCCGCGTCAGGTCCACCGGGCTGATCAGCGGCTGTCCCGCGAAATGCGCCTGAAGGTTGTCGACGATCAGCGACGCCATCGCGTCCCGCGTCTGGACCGTGCCCGACCCCTGATGCGGCGACAGGGTGACGTTGGGCAGCGCGGTGAGGCGCGGATCTGGGTCGGGTTCGGACCAGAACACGTCCAGCGCAGCAGCACCCAGGCCCCCGTCCTGCAGCGCCGCGATCAGCGCGGGTTCGTCCACCACAGACCCGCGCGCGACGTTCACGAACAGCCCGTCCGGCCCAAGCGCGCGCAGCACCCGGTCCGAGATCAGCCCCTGCGTGTCCGGCCCCCCGGCCACGATGGCGATCAGGATGTCGCTGTCCTGCGCCAGCTGTTCCAGGTCGGGCTGGAACGGATAGCCCGCATCCTTGTCGCGGCGGTTCCAATAGGCGACCTGCAACCCCTGCTGGCTGGCCAGTTCGGCGATCTTGTGGCCGATCGTGCCCATGCCCACGATGCCCAGCCTGCGCCCGCGAAAGCTGCGCTGCAGGGGGAAGGCGCCCTTGCGCGCCCAATCGCCGTTGCGGACCCAGGCATCGGCGGCCACGACGTTGCGCCAGCCCATCTGCGCCAGCAGCAGCGCCATGTCCGCGACCTCCTGCGCCAGCGCCGGAGAGGCGTTGGTCAGGGCCACGCCACGGCGCGCGATGGCATCGACGTCGAACGCGTCATAGCCCGCCGACCCGCAGCTGATGATCTCCAGCGCGGGCAGCTGGTCCAGCAGGGCCGCGTCGACGCTCGTGTGCCCCATCGCGACCATGCCCCGGCAGGCGGCACCGTGGCGCGCCAGGAAGGCGGGCTTGTCGTCGGCCAGGTCCAGACGGTGCAGGGTGAACTGCTGTTCAAGGCGGGCTTGGGCATCGGGGCGGGTGGGGGACAGCATCAGGACGTCGGGCTTCATCGGGCTCTCTTTCTGGCGGTTCGGGCGCCAGCATGCACCGCGCGGCCGTCAATCGCCACCCATGCGCTGCGGCGGGACCAGCGCGCGGATGACCGCGCCCATGTCGACCATGCCCACCGCCTGCCCGTCGCGCATCACCTGATAACGCCGCGCCGTGTCGCCGCGCGACAGGGCGATCACGCTTTCCAGCGTGTCGTCCGCATCCACCTGACCCGACGATGCGCCATCGCCCGGCCCCGTCATGACCGAGCGCACGCGCAGCACGCGGGCGCGGTTGATGTCGGCGATGAACGCCTCGATATAGGGATCGGCCGGGTTCAGCAGGATGCCCTGCGGCTCTCCCTGCTGGACCACCTGGCCGTCCTTTAGGATGACCAGGTGATCGGCCAGCTTCAGCGCCTCGTCCAGGTCGTGGGTGATGAAGACGATGGTCTTGTGCAGTTCCGCCTGCAGCTCCAGCAGCAGGTTCTGCATGTCGGTTCGGATCAGCGGGTCCAGCGCCGAGAACGCCTCGTCCATCAGCATGATCCCCGCGTTCGAGGTCAGCGCCCGCGCGATGCCCACCCGCTGCTGCATGCCGCCCGACAGCTGGTGGGGGAAATGCGCGCCGTATCCGCCCAGGCCCACCCGGTCCAGCCAGGTGCGGGCGTCGGCCTCGTATCCCGCGCGCGGCACCCCCTGCGTCAGCAGCGCCATGCCCGCGTTGTCCAGCACCGTGCGATGCGGCAGCAGCGCGAATTTCTGGAACACCATCGACATGGTCCGCCGCCGCAGGTCGCGCAGGCGGCGTTCGTTCCAGGTCAGGATGTTGTCGCCGTCGACCAGCACCTCTCCGGCGGTGGGTTCGATCAGCCGGTTCAGGTGGCGGATCAGCGTGGACTTGCCCGACCCGGACAGGCCCATGATGACGGTGATCTGGCCCTCGCGGATGTCCACGTTGATGTCGCGCAGGCCCAGCACGTGGTTGTGGCGCGCCAGCAGGTCGGGCTTGGACAGGCCCTCCAGCACCTGCGGCAGCACCGCGGCGGGCCTGCTGCCGAAGATCTTGTACAGATTGCGGATACGGATCTTGACCGGGGTATCCATCAGCGGCCGTCCCGGCTGACGTCGATGCGCGCCAGTGATGCCTTGGTCACGCGGTCCAGGATGATGGCCAGCAGCACGATGCCGAAGCCCGCCACCAGCCCCACGCCCAGTTCCAGGTTGCGGATGCCGCGCAGCACCAGCACACCCAGACCCGGCGCCGAGACCAGCGACGCGATGACCACCATCGCAAGGCTCATCATGATGGTCTGGTTCACGCCCGCCATGATGTTTGGCAGGGCCAGCGGGATCTGGACGCGCCACAGTTTCTGCCCGCGGGTCATGCCGAAGGCGTCGGCGGCCTCGATCACGTCGGGATCGACCAGGCGGATGCCCAGGTCGGTCAGGCGGATGACCGGAACGATGGCATAGAGAATGATCGCGATGCCGTACAGTTTGGGTTCGGTCACGCTGAACAGGAAGATCAGCGGGATCAGATAGACGAAGGCCGGCAGCGTCTGCAGCATGTCCAGCACCGGCGTGCCGATCCGGCGCAGCGCGGCGCTGCGCGACATGGCGATGCCGACCGGCACCCCGATCAGCACACAGATGAAGGCGCAGACAAAGATGATCGCCAGCGTCTGTATCGCCTCGGTGTAATGGTCGACGAAGGCCAGGAACCCCAGGGACAGCGCCACCAGCCCGACCACGCGCCAGGACCGCGCCACCGCCCAGGTCACGGCCAGCAGCAGGGGCAGCATGATGAACCACGGCGTCGCCACCATCAGCCAGATCATCTGGCGCAGCATCCAGCTGAGCGGTTGGGTCACCGGGTCCAGCACGATGCGCAGCGCGTCGCGCGCCGACAGGAACGCACGTTCCAGACCAAGGGTCAGGTCGCGCGTCTGCCAGATCGCACCGCAGGCCGCGTGCAGGTTGTTCAGCGACGGCAGCGGCAGGTCCCACCACGATCCCGCCGGCGCGGCCGAACCGCCCGATGCCCGCGCCATCAGGTCGGCCATCGACATCGGCCCGCCCCCTCCGCCGCCCGCGTCGCACCATGCCCTCAGCCCCAGGGCGTCGAACAGCCCGTCATAGGTCGCCATGTCAGTCCCCCGATGAATGCGCGTCCGCCAGGCCGGGCCGGGGATCGTCCCGGCCCGGCCCGCCGGTCAGTTCTGGCCCAGCAGGGCCGACAGCTTGCCCTTGGCGTCGTCCGACAGCCAGCCGGACCAGGCGTCGGCGTTGGTGGTCAGGTAATGGACCGCCACCTCCTCGGCCGATGCGCTGTTCTCGTCCTGCCAGGCCAGCAGGGTGTTCAGCTCGTCGGTCTTGAAGGTCATCTTGCGCAGGAACTCGACCACCTCGGGCTGCTCGTCCACCAGGGCGGCGGTGACGGCGGTGACACTGGGCGCCTCGGGGAAGTCGGATACCTGCGGGTCGGGCGCGTTCGGGTTCTGCAGCGGCGTGAACTTGGCCTCGTCATAACCGCCAAGATCGATCCGCGTCATGTCGTACTTGCCAAGCGGCACGGTGGGGCCCCAGTAATAGCCGAACCAAGGCTCCTGCGCGCTAACCGCCGATCCCATCGACGATGCCAGCGTTTCGCCCGAGCCGTGGTTGAACACCTCGATGCCCGCACCCTCCAGGTCCAGCGCGCGGATCAGGTTGTCGCTGACCACGCGGCAGCCCCAGCCTTCGGGGCAGTTGTTGAACCGCCCCACCAGCTGGGGATTGTCCAGCACGCCCTGGATGGTGGTCAGTTCGGGATGCGCCTCGGCCAGATAGGTGGGGATCCACCAGCCCTCGATCCCGCCCGGGTCCAGGACGTTTGCCAGCGTCACCATGGTGCCCTCGGCCTCCAGCCGGGTATAGGCCTCTCCGGCCGAATTCAGCCACAGGTCGGTGACGATGTCTGGCTCTCCGTTCTCGGCGACCGAGGTGATGGCCGGGATGGTGTCCGACTTGACCAGAGTCACGTTGCAGCCATAGCCCTGCTCAAGCAGGAACTTGGCCACCTCGGTGATGATCTCGGCCGAGGTCCAGCCCATCTGCGCGATCGACAGATCCCCGCAGGTTCCCGGTGCGTCCTGCGCCGCGGCGGGCACCGCAAGCGCGGTGCCCAGGGCCAGGGTCGTCATGGATAGAAGATGTCTCATCGTCAGTCTCCCGGTTGATGTCGGTTGGGGCGCCATGGCCCGTCAAAGGTCCTTGACCAGCCGCAGCGCGTCATAGATCGCGGCATGGGTGTTGCGGGCGGCGACCGCGTCGCCGATGCGAAACAGGCGGAACCGCCCGTCGGGGTTCGCGGCGACATCCTGCGCCCCGCCCGCGATCAGCGCGTCGTAATCGACCGCGCCCAGGTTGCGCGACAGGGGCTTGAGGTCGAAATACAGATCGTCCAGCGGCCGCGTGCCGTGGTTCACCACCACCTGATCGACCAGCCTTTCGCGGGTCATGTCGCCATAGTCGCTGCCAAGCGTGGCGCGCAGGCGATTGCCGTCGCGCACCACCGACACCAGGCGCCAGGTCACGGTGAAGGTCACGTCCCGGCGCTGCAGGCTGCGCATGTAGGGGACCAGGTTCATCGCCATGACCTCGGGGGCGAAGGCGCGGTCGGGGGTCACGATCTCCACCCGCGCTCCGGTGGCGGCGATGATGTCGGCGGCCTGCAGGCCCGCATGGTCGCCCGCGTCGTCAAAGATCAGCACGTCCTGGCCCGGTTTCACATCGCCCGACAGGATGTCCCAGGCCGAACAGACCAGGTCGTTGCCCGCGCCCAGCACCTCGGTGTGGGGCAGCCCGCCGGTCGCCACGATCACCGCGTCGGGGTCGGTGGCCAGCACGTCGTCCAGCTCGGCATAGCTGTTGAAGCGGAACGACACGCCGTGCTTTTCGCACATCGCCATCCGCCACGAGATGATCGAGATCATTTCGCGCCGCCGCTCCTGCTGGGCGGTCAGGCGGATCTGGCCGCCTGGCTTGTCCGCGGCCTCGAAGACGGTCACGGCGTGCCCGCGTTCGGCGGCCACGCGCGCCGCCTCCAGCCCGGCGGGACCGGCGCCCACGATGGTCACGCGGCGCCTGTCGGATGCGGGCGGGATGTCGTGCGGCATCGTCTCCTCGCGCCCGGTCGCGGCATTGTGCAGGCAGAAGGCCAGCCCGCCCTGATAGATGCGGTCCAGGCAATAGTTGGCGCCGACGCAAGGGCGGATGTCATCCTCGCGGCCTTGGGTGATCTTGCGCACCAGATGCGGGTCGGCCATGTGCGCCCGCGTCATGCCCACCATGTCCAGCAGGCCCGCGGCGATGGCGTGACGCGCGGTCGCGACGTCGGGGATCTTGGCGGCGTGAAAGGTGGGAAACCCCGTCTCGGCCCGGATCCGGCCCGCGAATTCCAGATGCGGCGCGTTGCGCATGCCTTGCACCGGGATCAGGTCGGTCAGCCCGGCATCGGTGTCGATGTGGCCGCGCACCACGTTCAGGAAATCGACCAGCCCGCTGTCCTTCAGCAGATGCGACACCCGGAACCCCTCCTCGGCGCCCATGCCGCCGGCCAGCACCTGATCGCCGGTATAGCGCAGGCCGACGATGAAATCCGGCCCGCAGCGGTCGCGGATCGCGCCCAGCACCTGCATCGTGAAGCGCAGGCGGTTCTCCAGGCTGCCGCCCCACGGTGCCTCAAGGTCGTTGGTCAGGGGCGACCAGAACTGTTCCAGAAGGTGGCCATAGGCCTCCAGCTCGATCCCGTCGACGCCCGCGGCCTGCATCCGTTCGGCGGCATCCGCGAAATCGCGGGTGATGCGGGTGATGTCCCAATCCTCGATCCGCTTGGGAAAGGCGCGATGGGCGGCCTCGCGTTCGTGGCCGGGGGCCACCACGGGCAGCCAGTCGCCCTTGTCCCACCGGGTGCGCCGGCCCAGATGCGTCAGCTGGATCATCACCGCCGCGCCGTGGTCGTGGCATTCGTCGACCAGCTTGCGCATCCATCCGACGACCTCGTCCTTGTAGGCCAGGATGTTGTTGAAGACCGGCGGGCTGTCGCGCGACACCGCCGCCGACCCCGCCGTCATGGTCAGCGCCACCCCCGCCCGGGCCCGTTCGACATGATAGGCGCGATAGCGATCCTTGGGCATCCCGTCCTCGGGATAGGCCGGTTCATGGCTGGTGATCATGATCCGGTTGCGCAGGGTCAGATGTTTCAGCCGATAGGGCTGCAGAAGGGGGTCTTGGGACATCCGTGCCTGCCGTTGGGAAAAGCCGATCGGGGTCATACGGCGCAAAATGTTCACCTGTGTCAAATAAAAAGACAGCACTGCATACTTTGGGCGGAGTGACGTCTTGCAGGGGTTGCGTCCACCGCCTAGGGTTCCCGCATGGATGCACAGGACACGGCCGGCACGGGCTGGCGGGGATCGCGGGACGGCTGGCTGGAGGCGGGCTATCGCGCGCTGATCGAAGGCGGCGTGGACGCGGTCAAGATCATGCCGCTGGCACGCCAGCTGAACCTGTCGCGCACCAGCTTCTACTGGTTCTTTCACGACCGCGAGGCGCTGCTGGCCGCGCTCTTGGACGGCTGGCACGCACGGACCACGGTGCCCCTGATCGCGGCAACGCGCCAATATGCCGAAACCCCGGCCGAGGCGATGCTGAACGTCCTGTGCTGTTTCCTGACACCGGGCGTCTTTGATTCGCGGCTGGAATTCGCGGTGCGCAGCTGGGCGTTGCAGGACCAGGCGGTGGCCGACCGCGTCACGGTCGCCGATGCCGCGCGCATCGCCGCGCTGACGCGGATGATGGCGCATTGGGGCCATGACCCGATGTCGGCCGATGTCCGCGCGCGCACCATCTATCTGGTCCAGATCGGCTACATCTCGATGCAGTCGTCCGAGGACATCGAGACCCGCCTGTCGCGCATCCCGTCCTATGTCCAGATCTATACCGGCACCGCCCCCGAGCCGCGCGAGATCGCCCGCTTCAATGCGCGGCTCCGACGCGACGGGGCGGCATAGGCGGCTATTCCGCCGCCTGCAGTCGCGCCGCGCCGGCCAGCAGGGCCGCCAGTTCCGGGCGGCACGATCCGCAATTGGTGCCCGCGCCGGTGGCCTGGCCCAGGGCCGCAACGCCGGCGCATCCCTGCCCGATCGCCTGACGGATCGTGTTCACCCCCACGCCAAGGCAGGCACAGACGATCGCGCCCGGATCGGGCATGTCCGACCGGGGCCGCCCGGCCAGCGCGCCCGCCGGGGCCCCGCCCAGCATCGCGGCCAGGTGCGACCGCGAGAGCGCCACGGGCCGGGGGCCGACGAACAGCGCCGCCGCCAGGCGGCCGTCGCGGTGAAAGGCCATCCGGTGCAGACCGCGCGCCGGATCGCCCATCTGCTGGGCGGGCGCGCCCAGGTCCAGCAGCCGCCGCGCCCAGTCCTGCCAGTCGTCGGGGGCGCGGGTGCCTGCCATCTCGACCTGCCAGCCGCCGGGCAGACGGCTTTGCGCCCAATAGGCGCAGTCCGGCGAAACCGGCGCGTCGCTGACCAGGAACGCGTGCCACGCGGCCGCGAACCGCCCCACCGTCACCGCCGCCGCCTTGCTGGCCGGCTGGCCCGAGACGGGATCGACCTGCCCCGCGACCAGCGCGTCGATGCGCCCGGCCGATGCGCTCTGCCCGCTCCAGTGGATCGGGGCGAAGGGGTGACCGGGGCGCACGGCGTCGCTGATCATCACGCGCAGGATGGCGCGGCCCTGCGGGCTGTCCACCTGCGCCAGATCGGCGGCGGCCAGCCCAAGGCGGCCCGCATCGTCCGGATGCAGCTGCAGATAGGGTTCCGCCAGGTGCCGTGCCAGGCGGGGCGACAGGCCGGTCCGGGTCATCGTGTGCCACTGGTCCCGCGTGCGCCCGGTGTTCAGCAGCATCCGGCCCACGGGGTGATCGGGCAGCCGGGCCATGACCGGCGCCATCCGCGCCCGCCCGTCCGGCGTGTGGAACCGCCCCGTGCCAAAGAACCGCCCCGCACGCTGCGCGGGCCCCTGGGGCCAGTGGACGGGCGCCAACGCCTCGTAATCCGCGCCCGCAAGGTCCGAGATGTCGAAATCACCGCCCAGGGCGCCCGCTACGCCCGACAGCGCGGCATGTTCCGCAAAGATTTGCGCAGGCTCGGTCCAGCCGAAGCCGCGGAACCCCATGCGGCGCGCCACCTGCGCCACCGCCCACCAATCGGGCCGCGCCTGCCCCGGCGCCGGCAGGGCGGCGCGCTGGCGGCTGATCAGGCGTTCGGAATTGGTGACCGTGCCGTCCTTTTCGCCCCATGCCGTCGCCGGCAGCAGCACATGGGCCAGCCGCGCGGTGTCGGTGTCGGGCCAGGCCTCGCTGACGACGGTGAAATCGCAGGCGGCGATGGCGCGGGCCACGCGGTCCGCGTCGGGCATGGTGACGGCGGGATTGGTATGGATGATCCACAACGCCTTGATGCGCCCCTCCTCGACCGCGCGGAACAGGTCGACCGCCTTCAGGCCCGGGCGTTCGGCCATGCGTGGTGCGTTCCAGAATGCCCGGACGGCATCGCGGTGGTCGGGGTTCTCCAGCTCCAGATGACAGGCAAGCATGTTCGACAGGCCGCCGACCTCGCGCCCGCCCATGGCGTTGGGCTGGCCGGTGACACTGAACGGGCCCATGCCCGGATGCCCGATGCGGCCCGTCGCCAGGTGGCAGTTCAGGATCGCATTGACCTTGTCGGTGCCGGTGTCGGACTGGTTGATGCCCTGAGAATAGACGGTGACGACCCGGTCGGTCGCCGCCCACATCTCCAGGAACGCGGAGAGGTCGCACGGCTCCAGACCGGTGGCGGCCGGGTCGGCGCGGCGTGCCGCGCTCAGCGCCACGTCCAGCCCCGCGACATGGGGCATGAACCCTGCGTCGATCCGGCCCGTGTCGAACAGGTGGCACAGAAGCAGGTTGAACAGATGCGCGTCCGCCCCCGGCGCGATCGCCAGATGCAGGTCGGCCCCCTCGCAGGTCGCGGTGCGGCGCGGGTCGATGACGACGATGCGCATGTCGGGTCGCGCGGCCTTGGCGGCCATCAGCCGCTGGTGCAGGACCGGGTGGCACCAGGCCAGGTTCGACCCGGTCAGCACGACCAGATCGGCCAGCTCCAGATCCTCGTAAAGGCCCGGCACGGTGTCGCTGCCGAAGGCCCGGCGGTGTCCCGCGACGCTGGACGCCATGCAGAGCCGGCTGTTGGTGTCGATATTCGCGCTGCCGATGAAACCCTTCATCAGCTTGTTGGCGGCGTAGTAATCCTCGGTCAGCAACTGGCCCGAGACATACATGGCCACCGAATCCGGCCCGTGATCGCGCACCGCCGCGGCAAAGCGGTCGGCGACCAGGTCCAGCGCGCGGTCCCAGGACGCCTCGGCCCCGTCGATGCGCGGGGTCAGCAGGCGGCCCTGGGTGGCGACGGTCTCGCCCAGGGCGGCACCCTTGACGCAAAGACGGCCGCGGTTCGCGGGGTGGTCCGGGTCGCCCCGGACCGTCAGCCCACCCTGCTCGTCCGGGGTGGCCAGCACCCCGCAGCCGACCCCGCAATAGGGACAGGTGGTCCGGATCGTCATGCAACCCGCCTCAGCGCACGGGCGTCCAGCCAGATGCGCCCGCCTTCGACCCGGACGGGATGGGTGACGACCTGGCCGCGATCGGCGCCCTGCGCCTGTCCGGTGGCCATGTCGAACACCCAGTTGTGCAGCGGGCAGGTGACCTGGGTGCCATGCACGATCCCCTCGGACAGGGGGCCGCCCTTGTGCGGGCAGCGGTCGTCCAGCGCAAAGACCCGGTCGTCGGCGGTGCGGAACACCGCGACGCAACCGTGCGGGGTGCGGACCACGCGAGCGCCCTGCGGCGGGATGTCGTCCAGTGCGGCGATGTCGATCATGCTCATGCGACAGTCCTCATTCGGCGGCCTTCAGGGTCAGGTCGGCCACGGGGGCCCATTCGGCGGGACGGGCGGCGTGATCGGCCCAGGGGTCGGTCTGATAGATCGCCTGGCTTTCCGCGAACCGCGCCACCAGCGCGGCGCGCGTCCCGGCATCCGCCACCTGATCGCGGCACCAGTCCAGCCCCACCTTGTCCACCCATTTGTAGATGCGGTGCAGATAGCGGGCGTTCTCACGGTAAAGCTGCACGAACGCGGCGGTGACGTCGCAGACCTCGTCGGCGGTCGCGACCGTCAGCAGGGGCACCGTCTCGCGCACGTCCATGCCGGCGGCGCCCGCCACGCTGATCTGGAACCCGCTGTCGACGCAGATGATGCCGATGTCCTTGCAGGTCGCCTCGGCACAGTTCCTGGGACAGCCAGACACGCCCAGCTTGACCTTGGCGGGCGTCCACGACCCCCACAGCAGCTTCTCCAGCCGGATGCCCAGACCTGTCGAATCCTGCGTGCCAAAGCGGCAGAACTGTTCGCCCACGCAGGTCTTCACCGTCCGCAGCCCCTTGGCATAGGCATGGCCTGACACCATCCCGGCATCGTTGAAATCGGCCCAGATCGCGGGCAGATCCTCCTTCCGGACGCCCAGCAGGTCGATGCGCTGGCCGCCGGTGACCTTGATCATTGGCACCGCGTATCGGTCGGCGGCATCCGCGATGGCGCGCAATTCCGCGCTGGTGGTGACGCCGCCCCACATGCGGGGGACGACGGAATAGGTGCCGTCCTTCTGGATGTTGGCGTGGTTGCGTTCGTTGACGAAACGGCTCTGCCGGTCGTCGCGGTATTCCGTGGGCCAATCCGCGATCAGGTAATAGTTCAGCGCCGGGCGGCAGGACGCACAGCCGCCGACCGTGCGCCAGCCCAGGTCCTGCATGACCGCGGGGATGGACTTCAGCCCCATCGTCTTGATCAGGCGGCGCACGTCCTCATGCGTGTGGTCGGTGCATTTGCACATCGGCGGGTTGGCGTTGGCCGCGAAGCCGTCTCCCAGGGTCAGCGCCATGACCTGTTCGACCAGTCCCGTGCAGGTCCCGCAGGAGGCGCTGGCCTTGGTCAGGCCCCGCACCGCGTCCAGGCTGTGCGCGCCGCCCTCGATCGCCCTGGTGATCTGTCCCTTGCAGACGCCGTTGCAACCACAGATCTCCGCCTCAGGCGGCAAGGCTGCAACGGCTGCCAGAGGGTCCGCTTGGGCCCCCCCGGCGAATGCGGGACCAAAGATCAGCGTGTCGCGATCCGCCGAGATATCCGCCCCGCTGCGGATCTTGTCAAAGAACCACGCCCCGTCGGCCGTGTCGCCATACATGACGGCGCCGATCAGGCGGTCACCCTCCAGGATCAGGCGCTTGTAGATGCCGCGGCCGGGGTCGCGGAACACGATGTCCTCGCGACCAGGCGCCTCGGCGAAATCGCCCGCGCTGAACAGGTCGCAGCCGGTGACCTTCAGCTTGGTCGCGGTCTGGACGGGCTGGAACGCGGCATCCTGCCCAGCCAGCGTCCCGGCCAGAACGCGGGCCTGATCGTAAAGCGGCGCGACCAGGCCGAACAGCTGCCCGTCATGTTCGACGCATTCGCCAAGCGCAAAGATCGCCGGATCGCTGGTCCGCATGTGGTCGTCGACGGTGATGCCGCGCGCGACCTCCAGACCCGCATCGTTGGCCAGCCGCGTCTCGGGGCGGATGCCCACGGCCATGCAGACCAGATCGGCGGGATAGACGGTCCCGTCCTCCAGCAGCACGGCCTCCACGCGATCGGTCCCCAGGATCGCCTTGGTCGCGCCCTTGCAATGGACGCGGATGCCGCGCCCCTCCAGGTCGCGCTGCAGCAGATAAGCGGCGGCGGGGTCCAGCTGGCGTTCCATCAGGTGGCCCATCAGATGGATCACGGTGACCTCCGCGCCGCGCGCGGCCATGCCGGCGGCGGCCTCCAGCCCCAGCAGACCGCCGCCGATCACGACCGCCCTGGCGCCGGGGCGGCTGGCCGCGATCATCGCGTTCGTGTCCTCCAGGTCGCGATAGGCGACGACGCCGGGCAGCCGGTGTCCCGGCAGCGGGATGATGAATGGCGCCGACCCGGTGGCGATGACCAGCGCGTCATAGGGCACGGGCCCGTTCGCGCCATGCACGACCCGCGCGTCGCGGTCGATGGCGGTCACGCTTTCGCCGAACCGGCAGGTGACACCCTGAGCCGCGTACCAGGCGTCGTCATGGGTGACGATCTGGTCATAGGTCTTGTCGCCCGACAGGACCGGCGACAGCATCAGCCGGTTGTAGTTGCCGCGCGGTTCCGCGTTGAACAGGGTGACGTCCCACTGGCCGGGGGCCATGTCGAACAGATGCTCCAGCATCCGGCCCGAGGCCATGCCCGCGCCGATGACGACCAATTTTCGTGCCATGATGCCTACTCCGCGGCTTCGACAAAGCGGTGGCGTTCGTACAGGAACCGCAGGACCGATTCCCGGGCGCGCACGTAATCGGGCTGGCTGGCCAGCCGGATGCGGTCGCGCGGGCGGGGCAGGTCGACGGTGACGACCTCTCCGATGGTGGCGGCGGGGCCGTTGGTCATCATCACGATGCGGTCGGCCAGCAGCACGGCCTCGTCCACGTCATGGGTGATCATGATCATGGTGTTGCCAAGCCGCGCGTGGATCTCCATCACCGCGTCCTGCAGATGCGCGCGGGTCAGCGCGTCCAGCGCGCCGAAGGGTTCGTCCAGCAGCAGGACCTTGGGCTCCATCGCCAGGGCGCGGGCGATGCCGACCCGCTGGCGCATCCCGCCCGAGATCTCGGCCGGGCGCTTGTCGGCGGCATGGCTCATCTGGACCAGGTCCAGGTTCTGCATGATCCAGTCGTGGCGTTCCGCGCGGGTCTTCGTGCGGCCGAAGACCTTGGTCACGGCCAGCTTGATGTTGTCATAGACCGTCAGCCACGGCAGCAGGCTGTGGTTCTGGAAGACCACGGCCCGGTCGGGGCCCGGCGCGTTGACCTCGCGCCCGTCCAGGGTGATCGCGCCGCGGGTCACGTCTGTCAGGCCGGCGACCAGGTTCAGCAGGGTCGACTTGCCACAGCCGGAATGGCCGATGATGCTGACGAATTCGCCCTTGTCGATCGTCAGGGTGATGTCGGACAGCACATGCGCCGTCCTGGACCCGTTCACAAAGGATTTGGACAGGTGTTCGATGGACAGGTATTTCATGGTCATTCCCCTTACGCGGCCGTGCCGCGAGAGACGACGCGTCCGATCCAGCCGACCAGACGATCCAGGATGAAGCCCGTGCCGCCGATATAGGCCAGGGCCACGATGATGTCGCTGAGGCGGGACGAATTCCACGCGTCCCAGATGAAGAAGCCGATGCCCACGCCGCCGGTCAGCATCTCGGCCGCGACGATCGCCAGCCAGGACAGGCCCACCCCGATGCGCAGCCCCGAAAAGATGTAGGGGGCGGCGGCGGGGACCATGATCTTCCAGAAGAACTCGATCTGGTTCAGGCGCAGCACGGCGGCGACGTTGCGGTAATCCTGCGGTATGGCGCGCACGCCCGCGGCGGTGTTGATAATCACCGGCCAGATCGCGGTGATGAAGATCACGAAGATCGCCGACGGCCCGCTGTCCATGAAGGCGGCCAGGCTGATGGGCAGCCAGGCCAGCGGCGGCACCGTGCGCAGGATCTGGAAGATCGGATCGAAGCCGCGCATCATCAGCGCCGACTGTCCGATGACCGCGCCGGTCAGCACGCCCACCACCGCGGCCAGGCCAAAGCCATAGGCCACCCGCTCCAGCGAGGTCAGCACGCGCCAGCCCAGTCCGATGTCCTGGGTGCCATAGACGTAGAACGGCTCCATGATCAGAAAGCCGCTGTCGATCCAGACCTGGACCGGCGTGGGCAGGCCGCTGCCCTCGCCCGATGCGCCGACCTGCCAGATCGTCAGCAGGACGACCAGCACGGCCAGGGGGGGCAGGACGCCGGCGGCCAGCGCCTGGCCGCGCTTGCGCCAGGCCGCCCGGCGGGGGGTGCTGCGGGGGGGCAGCGCCACGACGGGGGCTGCGGGTTTCGGGGTCAGGTCCAGCTTGCGCTTGAGGGCTGTGACGTTCATCGGATCACACCATCGCCTTGATGGACTGGGCGTCCAGATAGGCGTCCGGGTCCGCCGGATCGAAGGTCTTGCCGTCGAAGAACGTCTCGACCCCGCGGCTGTCGCCGAAATCGGGCGTCAGGCCCAGACCCGCGGCGGCGGCCAGCCACAGGTCGCTGCGGTTGGTGCCGTTCACCAGGGCGGCCGTGTCCAGATCGCCCGGCAGGTATCCCCACCGCTTGTTTTCGGTGACGAACCACGCATCCAGCGATTTCCAGGGATAGGACGTCTCTCCGTTCCGACCCCAGAACTTCATCGCCAGCTCGGGGCGCAATTCGTCGCGGCCGTTGCCATAGTTGATCTGGCCCTGGATGCGGCCGACGATGTCGGCCACGGGGACGTTGTACCATTGGCGGCGGCCGATGATCTCGGCCATCTCCTGCTTGTTCTCGGGCAGGTCGCACCACATCTGGGCCTCCATCACGGCCATCATCAGCGCGACGGTGGCATTGGGGTTGGCGTCCACCCAATCGGCCCGCATCCCCAGGATCTTCTCGGGATGGCGCGCCCACAGTTCCCCGGTCGTGGCGGCGGTGAAGCCGATGCCCTGGTTCACCAGCTGCTCGTTCCACGGCTCTCCGACGCAGAAGGCCTCCATGTTGCCGACCTTCATGTTGGCGACCATCTGCGGGGGCGGCACCACGATCAGGTCGACGTCCCGGGTCGGGTCGATCCCGCCCGCCGCCAGCCAGTAGCGCATCCACAGATCATGCGTGCCACCGGGGAAGGTCATCGCGACCGGGATGTCCTCGCCCGCGGCGCGGCGGGCGGCAAAGATCTCCTTCAGCGGGCTGCTGTCGATGCCCACGCCGCTGTCGGCATAGTCCTGGCGTACCGACAGGCCCTGCCCGTCCTCGTTCAGGTTCAACAGCGTGTACATCGCCAGGGGCTGGCCGTTCTGCATCACGCTGCCGGTGGAGTACAGGTGGACCTTGGGGCGCAGGATGTGGCCGCCGTCGATGCCGCCCGATGCCGACCCCAACGCCATGTTGTCGCGCGTGGCCCCCCAGCTGGCCTGCTTTTCGACCCGCACGTCGGGCATGCCGTATTTCGCGTAAAGCCCCTTTTCGGACGCGATGATCAGCGGCGCGCTGTCCGTCAGGGCGATGTAACCCAGGGTGCAGCCGGTGACCTCGGGCGTGCCGGGGGTGGCGGCCCATGCCCCGGCGGGCAGGGCCAGGCGGGCGGCGGCCATCGTGGCCATCGCGCCGGTGGCCTGCAGGAAACGGCGGCGCGAAGGGGGCGTGATCAGGGACGTGATCTGGGTCATGGGGGCTGGTCCTTGGACTGGCGCGCAGCAGGGCGCACGAACACGAAAGGCCACCTGCCGCGGCCCTGCGGACAGGGCACGATCAGATGGCGTCATTGCCTAAAGATGGGGAACCGCATCCTTGCGGCCGGGGGTCAAACGCGGTGCGCCGTTGCATCCGCCTTTCCCCGATCATTCGCGGCGCCGGGGCCTCGGTCAAGCCTGCGGGGCGCGTCCGCCCCCCCTGCCCCGCCCATCGCCGCGAATTGCGCCAGCCTGCCCGCGAATTCAGCGCCGCGCGAACGCCGCGTCGAACCGGTGGCCGTCGAAGAACGCATCGGCGCCCAGAATCATCCGGCCCTGTTCGGTTGCCACCGGGGTCGGGGCGGCCATCGCGCCCTCGACCTTGGCGGATGCCGCGGGCAGGTCGGCCCCCGCCTCGCGCAGGTGGCGGCGATAGAGGTCGGTGCGGAAACAGGCGGCCGCCCGCGCCATCGCCCATTCGGGGTCCAGCCCGTGCCGCGCGGCCAGACGCGCGCCCAGCATCGCGGCGATACTGCGCCACGGGAACGTCGCCCCCTGCGCGTGAAAGCGGATGAAGCCCGGACAATCGCGCAGATCGCCCTCGGGCGTGACATGCAGGCGGCCCAGCAACCCGCGTTCGCACAGTTCGGGCGGCAGGTTCAGCCAGTCGGGGCGCGACAGGATCTCGGCCGCGGTGCCGCGGTTGCCGGGCTGGTCCAGCCAGCGGCCCGCCCGCCACAGCGCCCGCATCAGCCGGCCCGTGGGGTCGGGATGGCCTTCGGCAAAGGCGCGGGTCATCACCAGCCCCTTTTCCGGCGGCGCGGCCCAGATGGCGGACCCCGGCAGCAGCAGCGCGCCGACGCCGCGTTCCACCGCGCGCGACGCCCAGGGCTCTCCGACGCAATAGGCATCTACCTCCTCGGCGGCCAGCGCATCGGCCATCAGGGGCGGCGGCACGGTATGGATGGACAGCCGCGCGGCCAGCCCGGTCCCGTCCAGCCAGTGCCGCACCAGTTCGGCCTGGGTCGAGAACGGGAACGGCACCCCCACCCGCAGCGGCCCCGGATGCGCGCGCGCCAAGGCATCGCGCGCCGCGCGCGGATCACGGAAATCGAACCCGTGGCCCTGGCCCTTCAGCCGCGCGGCGATGGCCCGCGACACGGCGATGGCCTGCCCGCCCTGCGACAGGACCATCAGCAGGTCCAGGTCGGGGAACGCCGGGCCCAGCCCCAGCCCCTGCGCGATGGGCAGCGGCACCAGCATATGCGCCGCGACCACCGCCCCGGTGCCCAGCATGTCGCGGCATTGCGCCCAGCTGCCGGCGCGGATCAGGTCCAGGTCCAGCGCCTCCTCGGCGGCGAAACCCAGCTCGCGGGCGATGATCAGCGGCGCGGCATCGGTCAGCGGCACATAGCCAAGGCGCAGGCGGTCGGTCATGTCAGCAGCCCCGCCGCCATCACCAGCTGCTGGGCAATGTCGGCCACGCGGCGCTTCTGGTCCATCGCGGTCTTGCGCAGCAGGGCGTAGGCCGCCTCCTCGTCGATGCCGCGCGCCTTCATCAGGATGGCCTTGGCGCGGTCGATGATCTTGCGCTCCTCCAGCGCAGCCTTGGTGGCGGCCAGTTCGGCGCGCATCTTGTGGAACAGGTGGAACCGCGCGATGGCCGCGTCCAGGATCGGCTTGATCCGGTCGCGCTGCAGCCCGTCCACGACATAGGCGGACACGCCCGCCTCGATCGCGGTGCGGGTCAGCTGCTCGTCCGACCGGTCCACGAACATCGCCACCGGCCGATCCAGCGGCCCCGAGGCCAGGGCCAGCTCCTCCAGCACGTCGCGCGACGGGTCGGCCACGTCGATCAGCACGATGTCGGGCTGCGCCTGCGCGATGCGCCGCGCCAGGCCGGTCTCCTCGGCGATGACGGTGATCTGGTGGTCGCCGGACGCGCGCAGCCCGTCGACGATCCTGATCGCCCGGTCCCGGTCGCGTTCGACCACGATGATTGACAGCCGCTCCATCACGCCACTGACGACCGCGCGCGGGGCGATGGCAAGCCCCGCACGCCCCCGCCGGGTCCTGCTGGCGCGAACTGCCCGATCCGTGGGCAACGGTCGGGGACGCTCAGTGCGGCAGGGTGACGATGATCGCGCCGCGCTCGGTGGCGACGACGGTGTGTTCGTACTGCACGACGGGCGCGCGGGGCTGGCTGAACAGGGTCCATTCGTCGCGCCCCTCGGCGGCGCGCACACCGCCGCGCGACAGGAACGGCTCGACCGTCAGCACCAGGCCGCGGTCGATGCGGCGGCGGTCACCCTTGGTGGGCCAGGTCGCGATGACCTCGGGCGCCTCGTGCAGGGCGCGGCCCACGCCGTGGCTGGCCAGGTTGCGGATCAGCGTATAGCCGCGCGCCGCGGCAAAGCGGCCGATGGCGTTACCGATCCCGTCCAGCGGCCTGTCGGCGCCCACCTGCGCGATGCCGACCTCCATCGCGCGCCGGCCGTCGCGGCACAGCCGCTCGATGGCGGGCGCCACGGCGCCCACGGCAAAGCTGGCCCCGGTATCGGCAAAGAACCCGTCCTTGGAGGCCGACACGTCGATGTTGACCAGATCGCCCGCGGCGATCACCCGGTCGCCGGGGACACCATGCGCGATCTCCTCGTTGACGCTGATGCAGGTCGCACCGGGAAAGCCATAGCTGTCCTCGGGCGCAGGCACGGCGCCCGCGCGTTCCAGCAGGGCGCGGCCGATCCCGTCCAGCTCACGCGTGGTCATGCCCGGCTCCATCGCGCGGGCCATCGCCTGCAGGGTCGTGGCCACGATCCGGCCGATGGCCTGCAACCCCTCCAGCTCCGCCTGATTCGTGACCGTCATCGCGCCCTCCGCCCTTGGTGCCGGTCCAGCATAGCGCCTGCGCCCACACCCAGCATCCCGAAAAGACACTTTACTGGTATGGTAGTATAGTGTAGTGGTCGCCACCGAGGAGACCACCATGGCCACGCCGTTCCGCACCCGCCCCGAGCCGCTGCCCCAGACCCGCGTGAACGCGGCGTCGCAGCTGGCCGACCGGTTGCGCGCGGCGATCATGGACAACAGCCTGCCCCCCGACACCCGCCTGTCCGAGGTCGAGACCGCCCAGCAATACGGCGTCAGCCGCCAGCCGGTGCGCGAGGCGTTCATCGCGCTGGCGGGTCAGGGCCTGCTGGACGTGCGCGCGCAGCGGGGGACCTTCGTAACGCGCATCTCGCTTGCGGCGGTGATGGACGCGCGCTTCGTGCGCGAGGCGATCGAGGCCGACATCGTCAAGCTGCTGGCCGTCGACCCGGACCCCGCGCTGATCGCGGACCTGGACGCCCAGCTGACCCGCCAGATGAACCTGATCGGCGGATCGGCCCGCGATTTCATGGACGCGGACGAGCTGTTCCACCGCACCTTGGCCGAAGGCGCGGGCAAGGCCAGCGCCTGGCGCGTCGTGGTCGAGATGAAGGCTCAGATGGACCGCGTCCGGTTCCTGTCCAGCCGGCATTTTCCCGTCGACCGCCTGATCGACCAGCATCGCGCGCTGGTCGCGGGCATCCGGGCGGGCGATGCGCCGCGCGCCGAAGGGGCGATCCGCACCCATCTGCGCGGCATCCTGGACGACCTGCCCGTCATCCGGGCCGACTGCCCCGACTATTTCACCTGATCCCGGCCCCGCCGGACAATCCTTGGAGGAGGACACCATGACACCGACCCGCATGATCGCCATCACCCTGGCCGCCGCACTGACCACCAGCACCGCGATGGCCGCCGACGTCACGCTGAAGCTGGGCCACCTGGCCAACGAGGAGAACATTTGGCACAAGGCCGCCCTGCATTTTGCCGAGGAGGTCGCCGCCGGGACCGAGGGCCGGGTCGAGGTCCAGATCTTTCCGAACGAATCCCTGGGCAAGGAGATCGACGTCATCAACGGCATGCAGCTGGGCACGGCCGACATGACCATCACCGGCGAAAGCCTGCAGAACTGGGCGCCCAAGGCCGCGCTGCTGGCGCTGCCCTATGCCTACCGCTCGCTGGAGCACATGGACGAGGTCGCCTCGGGCGAGATCGGCGACCAGATCGAGGCCGAGATCATCGCCAATGCCGACATCCGCCCCCTGACCTATTTCGCACGCGGCCCGCGCAACCTGTCGGCCAACCGCCCCATCACCATCCCGGACGAGCTGAACGGCTTCAAGCTGCGGGTGCCCAACGTGCCGCTGTTCGTGACCGCCTGGCAGGCGCTTGGCGCGAACCCGACGCCGATGGCCTTCTCCGAGGTCTTCACCTCGCTGCAGAACGGCACGATCGAGGGGCAGGAGAACCCGCTGGCGCTGTTCCAGTCCGGCGGCTTCTACGAGGTGCAGAAGACCGTGAACCTGACCGAGCATGTCCGGTCCTGGATCTATCTGACCATCTCGGAGAACGCCTGGAACAAGCTGTCCGAGGCCGACCAGGCCGCCGTGCAGGCCGCCGCCGACAGCACCCAGGCCTTTGAGCGCGAGCTGTTCCTGACCGACGAGCAGGAGCTGGTCGCCGAGCTGGAGGCCGCGGGCGTGACCTTCGTCGAGGTCGACCAGCAGGCCTTCGCCGATGCCGCGCGAGACGCGGTGATCGGTGCCGTGGACGCGGACATCCGCCCGCTGGCCGAACAGATCTTCAACAACTGATGGCAGGGCGGCGGGGCGCACCCTGCCCCGCCCGTCCCCCGGAGACATCCCATGACACAGGCATTCAAGGGGTTGGAGGGGCTGTGCCGCCTTCTGATCCTCGTGGCGTTCCTGCTCTTGTCGGCATCGGTCCTGCTGCAGGTCTTTGCGCGCACCTTCCTGTCCACCGCCCCCGTCTGGACCGAGGAGCTGACCCGGTTCTGCCTGATCTACATCGGTGCCCTGGGCGCCGGTCTGGCACTGCGCAGCGGCGACATGGTGAACGTGGACCTTCTGTGCGAAAGCCTGCCGGGCCACTGGCCGTGGCGTCTGCGGCTGGTCAGCGCGGTGCTGACCGCGCTGTTCGCCGGTGGCCTTCTGGCAGCGGCGTGGCAATACACCCGCGTGGGCCTTCGCCAGACCGCACCCTCCCTGGGATGGCGGATGGATTTCCTGCATGTCACCATGCTGATCCTGTTCGTGACCCTGGGCCTGTGGGCGCTGATGCGCATCTTCGAGATGCTGACCGGCCGCCACGACGGACGCGCCATCCCCATATCGGAGGACCTGTGATGGGACTGACCCTGCTTCTGGGCGTGTTCGTGCTGGGGCTGGCCATCGGCCTGCCGGTGGCGGTGACGCTTGGCCTGTCGTCGATGGCCTATCTGCTGTTCGCGGACATCCCCTTGGTGGTGATCCCGCAAAAGATGTATGCGGGCATGGACAGCTTCGTTCTGCTGTGCATCCCCGGCTTCATCCTGGCGGGCAACCTGATGAATTCGGGCGGCATCACCGAACGCATCATCCGCTTTGCCAATGCGCTGGTCGGGTGGATGCGCGGCGGGCTGGCCCAGGCCAACATCGCGGCCTCCATGCTGTTCGGCGGCATCTCGGGCACCGCGGTGGCGGACGTCGCCTCGGTCGGCGGCATGATGATCCCCGGGATGAAGCGCGCGGGCTATCCCGGCGCGTTCTCGGCCGCGGTCACCGCGGCGTCGTCGACGGTGGGCCCGATGATCCCGCCAAGCGTGCCGATGATCATCGTGGGATCGCTGTCGGGCATGTCGGTGGGCAAGCTGTTCCTGGGCGGGGCCATTCCGGGCATCGCCATGGGTGTGGCGATGATGATCACGACCGTCATCCTGGCCCGCAAGCACGGCTTTCCCCGTGAACCCTGGCAGGGGCTGCGCGAACTGTTCACCTCGTTCACCGGGGCGATCTGGGCCATCGCCATGACCGCGCTGATCGTGGGCGGCCTTCTGACGGGCATCACCACGCCCACCGAAACCGCCATCGTGGCCTGTCTCTATGCGATGCTGGTGGGCCTGTTCATCTATCGCGAACTGCCCTGGCGCGCGATCCCGCGCATCATCACCAACAGCGCCATCAGCTCGGCGGGCATCCTGGTGCTGGTGGGCACGGCCAACGTCTTCGGCTGGATCCTGGTGTCGGAACGCATCCCGCAGATGCTGGCCGACGGGGTGCTGTCCATCACCGACAACAAGTTCGTGGTGATCCTGCTGATCAACCTGCTTCTGCTGTTCGTCGGCATGTTCATGGAGACCATCGCGGCGCTGATCATCCTGTTCGTGCCGCTGCAGACGCTGGCCCTGGCCGTGGGCATCGACCCGCTGCACTTTGCGGTCTTCGCGGTGATGAACCTGATGATCGGGCTGACCACGCCGCCGGTGGGGGTGTGCCTGTTCGTGGCCGCCAACATCGCGCGCCTGCCGCTGTCGCCGGTGATCCGGGCGATCACGCCCTATATCGTCACCAACCTGATCATGCTGCTGATGGTCAGCTATTTCCCGCCGCTGTCCACCTGGCTGCCCAACCGCCTGATGCCGTAAGGAGGTCACCATGACCCAGACCCGATGCGTCCGCCTGAACGGCCAGGACGACCTGTCCATCGCCGCCACCGATCTGCCCGCCCCCGACCGGGGGCAGGTCCGCGTCGCCGTCCTGGCGGGCGGCATCTGCGGATCGGACCTGCATTACTGGCAGGAGGGCGGCATCGGCACGATCCGCGTGCGCGAACCGATCATCCTGGGCCACGAGGCCGCCGGCCGGATCAGGGCCGTGGGCTCCGACGTCACCCACCTGCGGGTGGGCCAGCTGGTCGCGATGAACCCCTCGCATCCCTGCGGGACCTGCGATTTCTGCAAGGCCGGGCTGCCGCATCACTGCATGGCGATGCGGTTCAAGGGCTCGGCGATGTATCTGCCCCACGAACAGGGAATGTTCCGCGACGGCATCACCATCGGCGCCGCGCAGTGCCACCCCCTGCCCGACACCGTCACCCCCGGCGCCGCCGCCTGCGCCGAACCGCTGGCCGTGTGCCTGCACGCCGCCAACCGCGCCGAGGCGATCGCCGGCCCCCTGGCGGGCAAGACCGTCCTGGTCACGGGCGCGGGGCCGATCGGCGCGCTCTGCGTGGCGGTGGCCCGCCTGCGCGGGGCCGCGACGATCATCGTGACAGACATCCAGGACGCCACCCTGGCCGTCGCGCGCCGGATGGGCGCCGACCATGCGGTGAACCCCGTGGCCGACCCCGATGGCCTGGCGGAATGGCAACAGGACAAGGGCCGCGTCGATCTGGTCTTCGAATGTTCGGCGGCGGCATCGGCCATCCGCGACGCGGTGGCCTGCCTGCGCCCGCTTGGCGCGCTGGTCCAGGTCGGCGTCGCGGGGCCCACGCCCCTGCCCCTGAACCTGATGGTCGGCAAGGAGATCCTGTTCGCGGGCTCTCATCGGTTCGACACGGAATTCGCCGATGCGGTGGGGCTGATCGGCACCGGCGCCATCGATCCCCGCCCGATCATCACCGCCACCTTTCCGATGAGCGACGCCGAAACGGCGTTCCGGACCGCCGCCGACCGCGCCCGGTCGGTCAAGGTGCAACTTTCCTTTGCTGAAGAAGAGACCAAATCATGAGACAGACCTGGCGCTGGTTCGGACCCAAGGACCTGGTGTCCGTCGACGACATGCTGCAGGCGGGCGTCCAGGGCGTCGTGACCGCCCTGCACCACGTCCCCACCGGACAGGTCTGGCAGCCCGACCAGATCGCGGACCGCCAGGCCCAGCTGGCCGTGATGCGCGACGGCGCGCCCTCGGGCCTGGCATGGGAGGTCGTCGAGAGCCTGCCCGTATCCGAGGACATCAAGCGCCAGACCGGCGACTGGCGGGCCCATGTCGAGGCGTGGAAGACCTCGATGCGCAACCTGCACGCGGCGGGCCTGCGGGTCATCTGCTACAACTTCATGCCGATCCTGGACTGGACGCGGACCGACCTGGTCTATCGGCTGCCCAACGGCGCGACCTGCATGCGCTATGACGCGATCGATTTCGCGGCCTTCGACCTGTTCATCCTGCAGCGCCGCGGCGCGGCCGACGACTATGCCCCGCAGATCGCCGAAACTGCCCGCGCGCGGCTGGCCACCATGTCGGACGACCGGCGCGAACAGCTGACCGGCAACGTGGTCTTCGGCCTGCCGGGCGCCGCCGAACGCATGACCCTGGACGACGTCAAGGACCATCTGGCGCGCTATGACGACATCAGCCCCGACCGCCTGCGCGCCCATCTGGTCGATTTCCTGGCCGAGGTGACGCCCCTGGCGCAGGAGCTGGGCATGCGCCTGTGCTGCCACCCCGACGATCCGCCGTTCCCGCTGCTGGGCCTGCCCCGCATCATGTCGACCGAGGCTGACTATCGCGCCGTCATGGATGCGGTGGACCTGTCTGCCAACGGCATCACGCTGTGCACCGGATCGCTCGGCGCGCGCGCCGACAACGACCTGCCGGGCATGATGGCGCGCTTGGGCGACCGGGTGCATTTCCTGCATCTGCGCAACGTCGCGCTGGAGGAGACCCATCTGGGCGGGTCCTTCCACGAGGCCGCGCATCTGGAGGGCAACACCGACATGGTCGCGATGATCGCCGCCATCCTGGCGGAGGAGAGCCGCCGCCGTGCACAGGGCCGCGACGACTGGCAGATCCCCTTCCGCCCCGATCACGGCCAGGACATCCTGGACGACCAGTCCCGCAAGGCGCAGCCCGGCTATCCCGCCATCGGCCGCCTCAAGGGCCTGGCCGAACTGCGCGGAATCGAGACCGCGCTGTCCCATCCGCTGGTGGCGCAGCGCGGCTGAGGCGATTGGGCGGGTTATTCGCATCATGAAACGCCTTGTCATGATGCGAATAACCACCATAATCCCCTCATGCAGATCTGGGAAAGCCCTGCCTGGCCCAATTTCCGCCACGACCCGTCCCTGACCGAAGGGCGGCTGGCGGCGTTTTCCGCACGCCTCGGCGCCATCACCGGCCTGCACCACGCCCTGACCCCCGACGAACGGCGCGAGGCCTTCCTGCGCGCGGTCACGACCGAGGCCGTGTCCTCCTTCGCGATCGAGGGGGCCAGCCTGCCCGCGGCCCAGGTCCAGGCCTCGGTCGTGGCCTCGATGGCGCATCGGGGCGCCGAACCCGTGCGGCGCAGCGACGCCATCGCCGACCTGATGCTGCAGGCCCGCGCGGGCGGACCGCCCTTGGACACGCCCACCCTGTGGCACTGGCACCGCCTGCTGTTCCACGGGCTAGAGGTTGAGGACAAGGGCCGCTGGCGTCGCTTTGCCATGGTCATCACCCGCAGCGCGACCGCCGGCCGGGACGAGGTCCTCTATGCCGCGCCCCCTGCCGACCGCGTCCCCGCGATGATGGACGATTTTCTGACAGCCCTGCAGACCGACGACCGCCCCGCGCCGATCCGCGCGGCGCTGGCGCATCTGTGGTTCGAATCCATCCACCCCTTCTCGGACGGCAACGGGCGGCTTGGCCGGGCGCTGGTCGAACATGTCTTCGCCCGCGACGGGGCCGCCCTGCCCTTCTCGCTGTCGCGCCAGATCGAGGCCGACAAGCGCGGCTATTACGCGGCGCTGCAGGCCGGGCGGCAGGTGGTGGGCCCGGCGATCGACGCCACGCCCTTCGTGATGTGGTTCCTGGACCGGCTGATCGCGGGGGTCGACGATGCGGTCACGGACGCCCGCTTCCTGGTGGCGCGCAACGCCTTCTTCCTGCGCCACCGCCCCCCGCCGCGCGCCGAACGCGTGCTGCGCCGCCTGTTCGCCGAAGGCCCGGCCCGCGTGGCCCAGGGCATCTCGGCCGCCCCCTACGGGCGCATCGCGGGCGTGTCCGCCGCGACCGCGACGCGCGACCTGACCGACCTGGAGGCTGCCGGAATCCTGCGCCGCGGCCCCGAAGGCGGCCGGTCGACCCGCTATCTTCTGGTGATGGCCTAGCCGAACAGGCCCGGCGACATGTCCTCCCAGAACGCCCCGATCCGGGCCGCGTTCAGGGGCGACATCCAGCCGTGGCGCTCGAAATCGGCGCGCGCGGCGCGGTCGGTCAGCTGGCTTAGGAACAGCCGCCGGTCGGCGTCGCGCTGCGTGGGGGTACGCTGGCGGATCACCTCCAGGATGCGGCGCAGCCGTTCGGCCTGCGGGTTGGGCGGTTCGACCGTCACCGGGTCGGGCGTGCCGAAATCACCGTCCAGCGCGGCGCTGAGATAGCCCACCGTGCTGACCACGTTCCGCCGCGCCTCGACGTAATCCAGCTTGGCCGACACGACCTCCTCGCCATGCGCCGACAGCCATTGCCGCGCCAGCCGGTCGCTGACCCCAAGCGCGCGCAGCCGGCCATAGACGGCGCCATGCCGCGCCCCCTCGCCGTCGTCCATGTCCAGGATCGCCAGCTGCGGGTTCTCGGTGATCAGGAACCGGATATGGGTGACCGCCCTGCCCTGCTTCTTGGTCTCGGGCGTCAGGATGATGTTCGAGGTCTTGTTCACCTCGGTCACGGCGGGCTTGATGATCTTGGCGTTCAGCTGCTTGAACACCTCGTAATAGGCCGACCCCTCGACCCCCATCAGCCGCCGGAACAGATCCAGCGGCCACCACCCCGTCGAGCCGGTCCGCACGAAGCGATAGCAGTTCTCGTACAGCGCCAGCGCATGCCCGGAGGTGAACCGCCGCTGCATGTTCAGGTTGATCAGCGCAAAGACCTTGGGGTCGTGCAGCTTCTCGGCCAGGGCCGGGGAATAGGCGTATTCGCAGATCCCGCCTTTCAGCTTGGCATAGCTCAGCAGGCTGGACACGCCCCATTCCTGACGCCCCTTGTCATCCAGCATGTCCCATTCCGCCACGGTCTCGACCAGCCCGCGCAGCGACTGCTTCAGCGTGTCCATGTCGTTGCTGTTGTACCCGATCATCAGGCACAGGGTCCGCGCGTCGATCTGGTGGCTGGGCCTCGACATCAGCGTGTCATAGGCGTTCAGCAGCAGCACGTTGGACAGCTTGCGCTGCAGCAGCGTCAGCTTGCCCGACACGTGGATCGCCGCCACATGCTTCTTGACCGCACCGCGCCTGAGCGCGCCGGACAGCTGGTCGCGGGGGATGTCGTCCATGAGGTCTGCCATTGTCCTGCCTATCCCCATGCTGCCGCAAAAGGCACCCTGCGGCAACAGCCTTTCAGGCACCCTTGCCGCGACTGTCGCGATCCCGAAGACGGGCACCTTGCATCGCAGGCGTCGCACTAAGGCACCCGTTTCCGGGACGGACACCCCTGGCAAACCGTGCCCCGTGGGCTTTTTCTGCCCCAAACAGGCCCCTCCCGTTCCTCGGCACCCCTCAACCCGAGAATCGGCGCCCCTCCCCCTGTTCCCGGGCACCCGTCATCCCGGATAAGGGTCCCCCTCGTCCCGCATATGGGTCCTGAACTGACTTTAGCTCACTGAAAGTACGATATTTCCTTATCGCAAAGACTCTAAAATCTCTAAACAAGATACAAGCTTTAGAAGGGTGCTTTTTCTGATTTGAGAAGGGTTTCGCGGCGAAACCGGGCAATTTTGTTCCCAACCAACGGATGATGTGCGATAGAAAGTGCAGTACGCCTCGGAACACGATACATCGCAGCAGGAACGAGATGTCAGGCAAAGAGCCGCTTCCCCCTTATTTCAGCATAGACCCCGCCCGTGCCGCCAAGCGCCTGTCAGAGCCGATCGGCACCGCCCGATTCGCCAAGGCCGCGGCCTTCGCCGCCCGTGGACGGCAGGACCTGGCAGAGCGCGGCTATGCCCCCGACGGACGCAAGCGCCTGCGCCGCTTTTCCACTTGGGAGATCTGCCGCTATCTGATCCCGGTCGCGACCGCCCATTTCCGCCGCGTGCTGCGCAAGAACCCCGACCTGCCCCAGGGCGTCGGTGAGGGCAACTCCAAGTGGTTCACCTTGGACGACGTCCTGCGCCTGCGCGACCACTTTGCCCAGGAGGGGGCCGCCGACCGCGAATACCGCCCTTGGCGCCCCGAGGGCCTGCCGGCCAAGGTGCTGGCGGTGGCGAACTTCAAGGGCGGCGTGGGCAAGACCTCGACCGCGGCGCATCTGGCCATGTCGGCGGCGCTGGACGGCTACAAGGTGCTGGTGATCGACCTGGACAGCCAGGGCAGCATGACCTCGATCATGGGTGGGCAGGTGACGGACGAATGGTCCACGGCCTTCCCCCTGCTGGCCAAGGACTATGCCCTTGCCCTGCAGGACGAGAACCGCGTCCGCGAGGCCCGCGGCCAACCCCCCCTGCCCTTCGACGAGACCCTGACCGAGGCGCTGAAGATCGGCGCCCGCGACCTGATCCAGAAGACCCACTGGCCCAATATCGACCTTCTGGGCGCGCAGCTGAACCTGTACTGGGCCGAATTCCAGGTGCCTGTCTGGCGGATGGGTCTGCGCGGCTGGCCGCTGTGGGACGCGCTGTCGAACGGGCTGACCCATGACGGGGTCGTGGACGACTATGACATCATCATCATCGACACGCCCCCTGCCCTTGGCTACCTGACGATCAACGCGCTGGCGGCCGCCGACATCCTGCTGGTGCCCTTGGGCGCGACCTTCCTGGAGTTCGATTCGACGGGCCGGTTCTTCGACATGCTCTATTCGACCTTCGCCAGCGTCGAGGATGGAGAGAATACCGCCCGCCGCCGCGACGGACTGCCCGAGATGCGGTTCGAATGGGACGCGGTCCGCGCCATCATCACCCGTTTCGAGGCCGGTCAGCAGACCGACCTGGCCAACGTGATCCAGGCCTATTTCGGCGACTTCATGACGACCTATCGTCAGGAGCTGACCGCGATGGTGGGCCAGGCCGGGGAACAGGTGAATGGCATCTACGAGGCCGATTACCGAGAGTTCAATCGCGACACCTATGTCCGCGGCCGCGAGACGTTCGACCGCACCTGGGCCGAGGTGAAGGAGCTGATCCTGGGGGCCTGGTGGCGCGATCTTCAGATGGAAAAGCAGGAACAGGAGCAGACCGATGGTCAAGCGCAGACGTCTTGAAGCCCCCAGCACCGATGACCTGACCCGCATCGAGGCGGAGTTTCGCAGCGAAACCTTTGACCGCGCCGCCTCGGTCCGGGGCATCGCGCCGATCGCCCAGGTTGCGGCCGAAAGCGCGTCCCAATTCCAGCCCGACGGGGCGGACAGTCGTGCAGCGCGTGCCCGTGCCGAGGCCGACGCCGCGCGTCTGCATGCGGCGCAGGACAGCGGCCTGCTGATGGTTGACCTGCCGCTGGAGCAGATCGACGAGGACGCGATGATCCGCGACCGCATGACCATGGGCGAGGCCGAGATGCTGGAGCTGCGCCAGTCGATCGCCTCGCACGGGCTGCGGCTGCCGATCGAGGTCTTTGCGCTGGAGCAGGAGGGCAGGGCGGGGCAGCGCTATGGCCTTCTGTCGGGCTATCGCCGGCTGCTGGCCACGCGGGGGCTGCGCGACCTGACGCAGGCGGACAAGTACGCGACCATCCGGGCGATCGTCCGGCCCCGCGCCGATGCGGGCAACGCCTTTGTCCAGATGATCGAGGAGAACGAGGTCCGCGAGAACCTGAGCCATTTCGAGCGGGGGCGTATCGCGGTCATCGCGGCAAACCATGGTGCCTTTGCCAATACCGAAGATGCCGTCGACAAGCTGTTCGGCAGCGGATCGAAGGCAAAACGGTCCAAGATTCGGTCTTTTTCCCTTATATTTGAAGAACTTGGCGACATGTTGCAATTCCCCGAGCAGCTGACCGAGCGTCGCGGGCTGCAGCTGGCGACCGCACTGCGGCAGGGGGCCGAGAGCCAGGTTCGCCAGGCCCTGTCCCATGCGGCCCCCGAGGATGCGGATGCGGAATGGGCGGTGATCGAACCGGTGATCCGGCAGCAGGATCAGGGGGTCCGCGACCCGGGACGGGGAGGGCGCCCCAAGCGCCCTGCGACGGCCCATGGCTGGCTGGACGACAAGACCCTGCGGACATCTAGTGGGGTGACGATACGGCGGTCCAGCGACAGCAGGGGGCACTTGCTGCGCCTGGAGGGGGCTGCCCTGACCACCGAACTGGTGGACAGCCTGATGCTGGAGATACGGGCGCTGCTGGAGCGCTGACGGTTTCGTGGCGAAACCGGCCGGCCGGAAATTCGGGCGATGGCAGTAGGGCAGGGGGGTACGGCAGCGGCGCTGTGGGCACTTACGGGCAAGACTTCAGGTCGCCGCGGGGTTGTGTCCCTAGGGCGTTGTAAACGCGCTGAATTATCGGTGACGGGGCCCATTTCGACGGCACGGTGTCGTGACGCAGAGCGAACAGTGTCATTCGCCGCGTTCACCGGCCACGGTGCTTCAACCCTTACTCACGCGTGCCTTCACCCCGCTGGTCGGGAACCGGCGGGGTAAAGATTATGACGGGTCGCTGCCGCCGCCGGTTCTGAGGCGGCGGTTGGCGTCAGAGGCCCTCGACCGGGGGGCGGGTCTCGGGCGGGATGGGGCAGCGATAGGGGTGCTGGGCCAGGTGGTCGGCATGGGCGGCCTTGGCCGCCTGGATCAGCGCCGGGTCGGTAAGCGCGGCATGGGCGGTCGCGGCCATGACCTTGGCGGCGTGCAGCATGCCCTTGTGCGCGGCGGGGGCCTTGCCTTGGGCGGTCTGCTGCCAGCTGTGGAGCGCGGTGCCCACCGCACAGGTGGCGACGCGGGCCTGGACGGTGGGCACCGCCCAGCTGACATCGCCCACGTCGGTCGAACCCATGCCGCCCATGAAGGGCCGGTCCAGGGGGGCGATGAAATCGCACAGCGGCAGGTCGTAGTCGGGCTTCATTGCCAGCCGCTTGAACGTGTCGGCGATGTCCTCGCGCGACAGGCTTTCGCGGATGGCGGTGGCGAAGGCCGTGTCATCCGCGTCGAAGGGGACGGGGCCCAGGGCCTCGAACTGGGCCTGCATGGCGCGGGACAGGGGCAGGTTCTCGGTCAGGTTGGACACGGCCGAGAACACGCGCGAGGTCACGGTGGTGCCCGACATCAGCGCCGCCCCGTCGGCGATCTTGCGCACGCGGTCGACCAAGGACGACAGGCCTGCAAGGTCCGGGCTGCGGATCAGCTGGCGCACGGTCGCCTTGGCCTGGACGACGTTGGGCGCGATGCCGCCGGCGTCCAGATAGGCGTAATGGACCCGCGCCGCGTCGGGCATGTGTTCGCGCATGTAGTTGATGCCGATGTTCATCAGCTCGACCGCGTCCAAGGCCGACCGGCCCAGCTCCGGCGCGCCCGCCGCGTGGGCGGCCTTGCCGTGGAAGGTGAAATCGATGCGCGTGTTGGCCAGGGACCGCATGTCGTCGACGGCGTTGAAGCTGGCCGGATGCCAGGTGATGGCGATGTCGACGTCGTCGAACAGGCCGTCGCGGACCATGTAGGTCTTGGCGGCGCCGCCTTCCTCGGCCGGGCAGCCGTAGTAGCGGACGCGGCCGGGCACGCCGTTGGCCTCCAGCCAGTCCTTGACGGCGGTGGCCGCCGACAGCGCGGCCGAGCCCAGCAGGTTGTGGCCGCAGCCATGGCCGAAGCCGTGATCGGCGATCTGGCGCGGCTCGGCCAGGCCGGGTTCCTGGGACAGGCCGGGCAGGGCGTCGTATTCGCCCAGGATGGCGATGACCGGGCCGCCCGTGCCCGCCTCTCCCATGACGGCGGTCGGGATGCCGGCCAGGTTTTCGGTCACGCGGAAGCCCTGATCGCGCAGCATCTGGGTGTGGGCGGCGCAGGATTTGACCTCGCCATAGGCCAGTTCGGGCGTGTCGAACACGGCATCGGCCAGGCCGGTGAACTGGGCGGCGCGGGCATCGACCAGCGGCCAGAGGGGGTTGTCGTTTCGCATGGGGTCTTTCCTTTGGTCAGGCTTGGTCGTTCAGGTGGCAGGCCGACAGGCGGCCGGGGGCAACCTCGCGCAGCGCGGGCACCTCAAGGCGGCATCGGTCATGGGCATGGGGGCAGCGGGGGTGGAAATGGCACCCCGGCGGCGGGTTCAGGGGCGAGGGGATCTCTCCCTTGATGGCATGATAGGTCTTCTTGCCGGTCTCGAAGGTCGGGATCTCGCTGACAAGGGCCTGGGTATAGGGGTGGTTCGGGCGCGCGATCAGGTCCTCGGCCTCGCCCAGTTCGACCAGGCGGCCCAGATACATGACGGCGATCCGGTCCGAGATATGTTCGACCACGCCCAGGTCATGGCTGACGAACAGGTAGGTCAGGTCGAAATCCTGCCGAAGCTGAACGAAAAGGTTCAGAACCTGGGCCTGGATCGACACGTCCAGCGCCGCCACGGATTCGTCGCAGACCAGGAAATCGGGGCGCACCGCCAGCGCGCGGGCAATGCCCACCCGCGCCCGCTGTCCACCCGAGAACTGGTGCGGGTAGCGCTTGCCCATGCTGGGGTCCAGGCCCACCTGCTCCAACATCCGCTCGACATAGGCGGGGATGTCGCGGCGGGGCACGATGCCGTGGACGCGTGGCGCCTCTCCGACGATATCGCGGACCTGCAGGCGGGGGTTCAGGGACGACATGGGGTCCTGGAACACCATCTGGATCTTGAGCGCGGCGTCGCGTGCGGCGGCGCCCTTGAGGGTCGCCACGTCCTGGCCGTTATAGAGGATGCGCCCCTGGCTGGGGCGGGCCAGCCCCGCCACCATGCGGCCAAGCGTGGACTTGCCGCAGCCGGATTCGCCGACCAGGCCCAGCACCTCGCCGCGGCGGACTGACAGGTCGATGCCGTCGACGGCGTGGACGGTGACCGGGGCGATGCGGGCGCCCAGGGACCGGGCGGTGCGTTCGGCGATGTCCAGGTCCTTGGTGAACCGCTTGGACACGCCGTCGATCTGCAGGATGGGCTGTGGTGTCACGGGGTGGCCTCTGCGTCGGCATGGGGGTGGTGGCAGCGCACCTGGCGGCCGGGGCCGGCGGGGGTCAGGGTGGGTTCGACCTGGCAGGCGGCATCGGCGCGCGGACAGCGCGGGGCGAACTTGCACCCCGATGGCAGGTTCAGAAGCGACGGCGTCATGCCCTTGATCTGGGTCAGCATCGCGCCGTGGCGCTTGCCGTGTGGGACGCTGTCGATCAGGCCGCGCGTATAGGGGTGACGGGGGTTGGCGATGATCGCGGCGGTGGGCCCTTCCTCGATGATGCGGCCCGCGTACATGACCGCCAGGCGGTCGGCTAGGCCCGACACGACGGCCAGGTCATGGGTGATCCAGATCAAGGCGGTGCCCGATTGGGCGCAGAGCTTTTGCACCTCGGACAGGATCTGGGCCTGGATGGTCACGTCCAGCGCGGTGGTGGGTTCGTCCGCGATGATCAGGTCGGGCTTGTGCAGGAGCGCGATGGCGATCGCCACGCGCTGGCGCATGCCGCCCGAGAACTGGTGCGAATAGCTTTTCAGCCGCTCGTCCGGGGAGGAGATGCCGACCTGGACCAGCGCCTCGCGGCAGCGGCGCAGGGCCTCGGCCCGCGAGACGGTTTCGTGGGCGCGGACGGTCTCGATCATCTGGGTGTCGATGCGCAGGACCGGGTTCAGCGTCATCATCGGGTCCTGGAAGATCATCGCGATGCGCTTGCCGCGCAGGGGGCGCATGGCCTTTTCCCCGCCTGCGATCAGGTCGGTGCCGTCAAAGACGACCTGCCCCCCGGCCACCCGGCCGGGCGGGTCGACCAGCCCCAGGATCGAGAAGCCGGTGACCGACTTGCCGGACCCGGATTCGCCGACCAGGCCCAGGATCTGGCCACGCTCCAGCGTGAAGCTGACCCCGTCCACGGCGCGGGCGGTGCCGTCGCGGGTCATGAAATGCGTCTGCAGTTCGCGAACGTCCAGCAGGGCGGTCATGTCTGCAACCTCGGGTTCAGGACATCGCGCAGGCGGTCGCCCACGACGTTGATGGCGATGATGGTGACGACCAGGGCGATGCCGGGAAAGACGCTGACCCAGTAGCGGCCCGACAGCAGGTAGTCGTAGCCGTTGGCGATCAGCAGCCCCAGGGAGGGTTCGGTGATGGGCACGCCCACGCCCAGGAAGGACAGCGTCGCCTCCAGCGCGATGGCCTGGGCGATCTGCACGGTGGCGACCACGATCAGGGGCGGCACGCAGTTGGGCAGCAGGTGGCGGAACATGATCCGGCGGTCCGACAGGGCCAGGCAGCGGGCGGCGTCGATGTAATCCTTGCGGGTTTCCACCATGGCCGAGCTGCGCACCGTGCGCGCGTAATAGGCCCATTGCACGATGACCAGCGCCAGGATCACCTTGTCCACGCCCCGTCCCAGCAGCGCCAGCAGGATCAGCGCGATCAGGATGGCGGGAAAGGACAGCTGCAGGTCGACGATGCGCATCACCAGGCTGTCGAAGCGCCCGCCGAAATAGGCGGCGGCGACGCCGACGATGGTGCCGATGGTGATGGCCAGGGTCAGCGACACGACCGCGACCATCAAACTGATGCGCAGCCCGTACATGATGCCCGACAGCATGTCGCGGCCCTGCTGGTCGGTGCCCAGCCAGAAGGTCTGGCCGGTGGCCATGCTGACCTCTCCGGGCGGCAGGCCGCCGTCCATGATGCTGAGCTGCATCAGGTCGTAGGGGTTCTGGGGCGCGATCCAGGGGGCCGCGATGGCGATCAGCGCGATCACCACGAACAGGACAAGGCCCAGAACCGCGATGCGGTCCTCGACGAACTGCTTGGCGATGCGCTTGGCGGGGCTGTCGATGCGGACCGGGGCGGGGGAGGGGGGTGCGATGTCGGTCATCCCTTCATCTCCGACAGGCGGATGCGGGGGTCCAGGGCGGAATAGATGACATCGACCAGCAGGTTGATGCCCACGATGATCAGCACCGTCAGCATCAGATAGGCCACGATCACCGGGCGATCCAACAGGTTGATGCTGTCGATCAGCAGCTTGCCCATGCCGGGCCAGGCGAACACGGTTTCGGTCACGATGGCAAAGGCCACCATCGAGCCCAGTTCCAGCCCGATGATGGTCACCACCGGGATCATGATGTTCTTGAGCACATGGACCAGCACCACGCGGCGCGGCGACAGGCCCTTGGCGCGGGCGAACTTGACGTAATCCTGCATGCAGACCTCGCGCGTGTTGGCGCGGGCCAGGCGGATGATCAGCGACATCTTGAACAGCGCCAGGTTGATGGCGGGCAGGATCAGGTGCGACAGCCCGTCCCAGGTCAGGAAGCTGACCTGCATGCCCAGGAATTCGGTGGTCTCGCCGCGCCCGCCCGCGGGCAGCCAGCCCAGCAGCACGGCAAAGACCAGGATCAGCAGCATCCCCTGCCAGAAGTTGGGCAGCGAGAAGCCCAGGATGGACCCGCCCATGATCGTGCGCCCCGCGATGCCGTGGGGCCGCAGCCCGGCCCAGACCCCAAGCGGGATGCCGATGCCCACCGACAGGGCCAGCGCGACCAGCGCCAGTTCCAGCGTGGCGGGCAGGCGGTCCAGGATGATCTCCAGCGCGGGGCGGCCATAGACGAAGGAGGTGCCCAGATCGCCGTGAAGGGCGTTCCAGACGAAGATGCCGAACTGTTCATAGAGCGGCCGGTCCAGGCCCAACCGTTCGACGGTGGCGGCGATCTGGGCCTGGCTCGCCTCGGGGCTGACCAGCACATCGACGGGATTGCCGATGAAGAAGACGCCGAGGAAGACCAGCACGGCCATGGCCATGACGGCCAGCAGGCTTTGGCCCACGCGGCGGACAAGATAGACGATCATGACGGGGTCCCTGTGATGGGGCTGGGGTCCGGCACCCCGCGACGCGAGGTGCCGGAGGGGCGCATCATTCGGCTGCTGGCTTGACCTCGGCGGCCAGGGTGTACTGGTCGACGCGGGGTTCGTAGGTCAGGTCCGGCTTCATCGCCCAGACCGTCTGTTCGTAATGCAGCGGGATGATCCCGGTATCGTCCAGCACCAGGGTCTGGGCGTCCTGCAGCATCTGGTCGCGCGCGGCGTCGTCGATGGTGGCCATCGCGGTCGTCAGCAGCGCGTCCATCTCGGGGTTGGAATAGCGGCCGGCATTGGTCGGCCCCATGCCCGTCGCCTCGTCATAGGTGGCCACCAGCGATTTCAGCGGGGACGACATGTCGCCCGAGGACGCGCCCCAGCCCGCCAGGTAGATCGGGAATTCCAGCGCGTTCCGGCGCGAGAAGAACTGGCTGGCGGTGCTGGCGTCCACGCTGACGCGGATGCCGATCTGGGCCATCATCTGGGCCACGGCCTGCGCCACCTGTTCGTCGTTGATGTAGCGGTCGTTCGGCGTCCCGAGCGTCAGCGAGAACCCGTCGGGATAGCCCGCCTCGGCCAGCAAGGCGCGGGCGGCGTCGGGGTCATAGGCCTCGACCGGGCGGTCCGAGGTGCCGAACATCGGCGGCGGCAGCAATTCGCCCGCGGCCTGGGCATAGCCGCCCATGATCCGTTCGGTGATGGCCTGGCGGTTGATCGACATCGAGATGGCCTTGCGCACCCGTGCGTCCATCAGCGGGTTTTCCCCGTCGGTGCCGCCGATGCCGGGGGCATCCGGTTGCTGCAGCATGTGCAGATAGATCACGCGGTTGGACAGTGCGTCCACGATGGTGAAGCCGCCCTGTTCGATGCGCGGGATGTCCTGAATGGGGGGTGATTCGATCATGTCCACGTCGCCCGCCAGCAGGGCCGCCACGCGGGGGCCGTCGCTGGTGATCGGGCGCATGGTGACGCTTTCCCATTGCGGGGTGCCGCCCCAGTAGTCGTCGAAACGCGTCACCACGACCTCGGACCCACGGGTATAGCGGTCCAGCACATAGGGGCCGGTGCCCACCGCGACCGCGGGGTCGTTGAAGGCCGGGGCCTGGGGCACGTCGCCCATGCCCTCGCAGGTGCCGTCGGGGCCGTAGGTCACCTGGTCGTCGGCGCCAAGCGCATCGGCGGACAGGATCGCAAGGCTCCACAGGTCGACCGGCAGCAAGGGATTGGTGGCCTTGGTGGTGATGGTCAGCGTGTGGTCGTCCTCGGCCGCCATGTCGGCGATGCCGCCCGTGAAGATGGTGTAGGCCGAGGGCGAGTTCTGCACCAGCGGCACCCGGCAGAAGGAATAGATCACGTCGCGCGCGGTGAAGTCGCCGCCGTCGTGGAATTTCACGCCCTGGCGAAGCTTGAACCGCCAGGTGGTGTCGTCCACCGCCTCCCAGCTTTCGGCAAGGCCGGGGGTGACCATCTGCAGCGCGTCCTGGGTGGTCAGCGCCTCGAAGATGTTCTTGGAGACCTGGATGTTGGTGGACAGCTGGTGGAACAGCGGGTCCATCGACGTGGCCTCGGACTTGAGGCCGATTGTGAGGGTCTGGGCGGCGGCGGGGGTCAGGCCCGCCAGAACGATGCCCGCGGCCAGGGGCAAGCCGAATGCTTTCATCGCGATATCCTCTCTGCTGGTGATGCGCGGATCGGTCACCCCGAAGTTGTTCCCCGGTGGTGCAATCCCGCTTGGCGATCAGGGTATGATGCGATAATCAGATGTCAATCGCGAATATCGATGCGTTTTTCTCATAGGGTGGCGATGGAACCGGATGACACTGCCGCCGACCGGGATCGCCGGTCGGGAATATCCCTGCGCGAACTGGAGGTTCTGCAGGCGCTGGTGGCCAATGGCACCGCGATCAGCGCGGCGCGTCGGCTGGACATCTCTCAGTCGGCGGTCAGCCGCAGGCTGGCGCAGCTGGAGGAGCGGCTTGGCTTCAAGCTGTTCCTGCGCACCAATGGTCGCCTGGTTCCCACGATCGAGGCCCTGTCGCTGAGCGAGCAGCTGGCGCCGGTGCTGGAGACGCTGGCCCGGCTGGTCCATCGCGCCGACCGGCCGCAGGGCGCGCATGAGGGGACGCTGTCCATCGTGGCCCCGCCGACCATCGCGCACCGGTTCCTGCCAAGCCGGATCGCGGCCTTCAAGCGGGCCAATCCGGGCTGCCAGATCACCTTCGACGTGCTGGCCAGCGACAGCCTGCTGACCGGCATCGCCGAGGGTCGGTTCGATGTCGGGATGAGCGACAGCACCGTTGCCCATGAAGGCATCACATCCGAGCTGTTGCTGGAAACGCAGGCAATCTGTGTCCTGCCGCGCGACCACCACCTGGCCGCGTTCGAGGTGATCCGCCCCGAGGACCTGCATGACGAGCCGTTCATCGCCCTGTCGCGCCGCCATTCCAGCCGCGCCGCCATCGACCGCCTGTTCGACCGCGCGGGCCTGGCCCTGCGGATCGAGCTGGAGGCGTCGACCAACGTGTCCGTCATCCAGTTCGTGCGCGAGGGTCTGGGCGTGTCGCTGTTGAACCCGTTCCCGCTGGTCCACCAGATGGCCGATCAGGTGGCGATGCGCCCCTTCCTGCCCGCGATCCGATACAGCACGCATTTCCTGCTGCCGGCCAGCCGGGCGCCCTCCGCGGTGACGCGGGCCTTCATGCAGGACGTCACCGACAGCCTGGACCGCGCCGCCTATCCGACCCCCACCGCCCTGCGATAAAGGAATCCCGATGCAGACCCCCACCAGCCAGCAGATCCTGGCGCAGCTGATCGCCTTCGACACGACCAGCCACCGCTCCAACCTTGCGCTGATCGACCATGTCCGGGCCTATCTGGCGGAATATGGGGTGGACAGCCGGCTGGTCATGGATGCGACCGGGCAGAAGGCCAACCTGTGGGCGACGATCGGGCCCGCCGATCGGCCGGGGGTGATCCTGTCGGGCCATACCGACACGGTGCCGGTCGAGGGCCAGGACTGGGCCAGCGACCCCTATGCGCTGACCGCGCGCGACGGGCGGCTGTACGGGCGGGGCAGCTGCGACATGAAGGGGTTCCTGGCCTGCGTGCTGGCCGCCGTGCCGGACCTTGTGGCGCGCGATCTGGCGCGGCCCGTGCATCTGGCGTTTTCCTATGACGAGGAGGTCGGCTGCGTGGGCGTGGTCGGCCTGCTGGAGATGCTGCGCGACGAGGGCATCCGCCCCGCCCTGTGCATCGTCGGAGAGCCCAGCTCGATGCAGGTGGTGATCGGGCACAAGGCCAAACGCTCGATGCGGGTGACGGTGCGGGGCAGGGGGTGCCACTCCTCGCTGGCGCCGCAGGGGGTGAATGCGGTCGATTACGCCGCCCGGCTGGTGGTGCGGATGCAGGACATCGCAGCCCGGCTGGCGACCGAAGGCGGGCGCGACGCCGACTATGACATCACGCACAGCACCGCCCATACCGGCACCATCCGCGGCGGCACGGCACTGAACATCGTGCCCGACCTGTGCACGCTGGACTGCGAGTTCCGGGTGCTTCCGCAGGAGGATGCCGACGCCCTGGTCCAGGAGCTGCGTGATTACGCCCGCGACGAGCTGGAACCGATGATGCGGCGCATCGCCCCCGAGGCCGGGATCGAGATCGAGGTCTTTGCCCAGTTCCCCGGCCTGGAGACCCCGCCCGACGCCGAGGCCGTCACCCTGGTCAAGCGCCTGACCGGCAGCAACGGCCATTCCAAGGTCGCCTTCGGTACCGAGGGCGGCCGCTTTGCGGAGATGCTGGGGGTGCCCACGGTGATCTGCGGGCCTGGCGCGATCGCCCAGGCCCACAAGCCCGACGAATACATCGAGCGGTCCCAGCTGGACGCCTGCGACGCCTTCCTGGGGCGGCTGGCCGATTGGGCGACGCGGGGGGCGTGACGCCGCCCGCTGGCCGTCAGCGCGGCATCAGCTTGGCGGCCAGCGTCTGGACGTCCGGCCCCGAGACCTTGGGCACGATCCGATAGGCCGCGTTCACGAAGCAGAACAGTGCGAATCCCAGCAGCCCCAGGCAGACGCCCGTCACCAGGATCTGGCCATAGACCTGCCCCGACAGCCAGGAGAACGCCTCTCCGGTGCCGCCGGCCTGCTGGGGGTTGGCCTGCCAGGCCGCGAAGCCGAACAGCAGGCCCACCACGCCGACCACCACGCCATGCGCGATCAGACCCGCCTTGAGCACGGGGTTCCAGCGCGTGGTGACCGGGTTGGCGCGCAGGTGCTGGCGGTATTCGTTGGTCCAGCCCTGGCGCATGTAATGCCCGCCCGCCCCGATGATCAGCACCGCCGCGGCCCCGATCAGCCAGCGGCCGCCGGGCCATTCCATGACGGTGCGGACATGGCCGGGGATGCTGGACCCCTCGCCCGAGCCGCCCCCCGACCCGCCGCCGAACAGCAGCGGAAAGACGGTCGCGCCGATCCCCAGGTGGATCGCGCCGGTCACCAGCATGCCGATGCGGGCGACGATGCCCTTTGCGTCGCTGCCGTAGTCTTCGAGGTCGAAGGCCGCGTCCAGCACCCGCCACAGCGCATAGGCCAGCATGCCGATGAAGATGACGAACAGCAGCACGCCGCCGCCCCAGGTCGTGTCCAGCCAGCCCAGGGCCGAGGACGTGTCCTGCGCGCTGCCCCCCCGCCAGATCGAATAGAGAGAGATCCCCGCGACGGCCAGATAGACCAGCCCCTTGCCGATATAGCCTGCCCGCATCAGCGGCATGGCCCAGCCCAGCTTGCTTTCGGTCATGTTCGTCGTTCCCGTTCCGGTTTGTGCCGAACCTACCGCAGGTCCGGGCGGCCGCGTCAAGCGATTGGCCCGAAAACCCGCCGTCAGCCCTCCGGCCCGCGCGGATCGTGTCGGGCAAAGGCGCTGATCAGGTCGGTGCGCGTCACCACCCCCACCAGCGACGGCCCCGACAGGACCGGGACGGCGTCCACGTCGCCCTCGGCCATCAGGGTCAGCAAATCGCCAAGCGGCGTGTCGGCCCGCGCGGTGGGCATGTCGGCCCGCATCAGCGCGGCCGCCGGGCCCGCGGGCCGCACATCGGTTGCGATCATGTGGATCTGGAAGATCATGCCCAGATAGCGTCCGTCGGGCCCGGCAACGGGGATCGAGGTGAAGCGGTGGCGCCGGAACAGCGCCGCCACCCGTTCGGCCGGGGCGTCGGGGCCGACGGTCACCAGATCGCGCGACATGATCGTGCCCGCCGTGACCGGCCCGACCCGCTGCGCCGCCGCCTGCAGTTCGGCCGCCCCCACCAGGCGGGCCAGATCGCCCGCGCCCAGGTTGAAGTTCTGCCGATAGCGTTCCAGAAGATCGGTCAGCTGATCCTCGGACAGGCCGATGCGCGCGGCGGGGTCCGGGTCGGCGGTGCGGTGGGCGTTGCGGTCGTCCACCTGGCGCATCGGATAGCGGCGCCCGGTCAGCCGCGCATAGACCGCCGCGACGACGACCAGCAGCACCGTCCCCGCCGCCACCGGCGTCACCGCAAAGCGATAGCCCAGGTCCGCGATGGCGTCGGGGCTCATCGCGGCGGTCATGGCGACGGCCCCGGCAGGGGGGTGCAAAGCGCGGCACAGGATCGTCGCGGTGATGGCCAAGCCCACCGCCACCGCGATCCGCAGCGCGGGATCGGCCACATGCAAGCACACCGCGACACCGATCAGCGCCGCCACCGTATTGCCCACGATGGCGGCCCAGGGCTGCGCCAGCGGACTGTTCGGAACCGCGAACAGCAGGACTGAACTGGCCCCGAAAGGCGCGATCAGGTACAGGCCAAGCTGGCTGTCGACCGCGGGCGACAGCACGAACAGCCCGGCGATGATCAGGCCCGCGACGGCCCCGACGCCCGCCCGCACCGCCTCGGGCAGGGGGGTCGAGGCGACCGACGGCCCCAAGGCGCGCAGTGCGCTGATCATCAGTGGTCGCATGGTCACGGTCCCGGTCAACTGCACGTTTCGCGGTCACTATGTCCATTATTTGGGCAGATGAAAGGGCATTCCGGGATATGCCCGCGGCGGGCCCCTGCAGCCTGTGCGGTGTTCATCCCTCAGCAGCCGCCCGACACGCGGTCCGCGCATCGGGCCGGGGCCGTCAGGTCTTCAGGAAATCCTGGGTGCTGATTACATCGCCATAGAGAAACGCCAGCGCGCCCATGATCGCGGTGTGGACATGCGCCGCGGGGGCGGTCTGTCCGCCGAACTCGATGTCGCGGGTCGCGCAGGCATCGTGGATCGTGGTGGTGGCAAAGCCGTGGTCGTTGGCGGCGCGCGTGGTCGCGTCGATGCACATGTGGCTCATGGCGCCGACGACGACCACGTCGCGGACGCCGTGGTCGTCCAGCAGATCCTTGAGCCCGGTCTCGCGGAACGAGTTGGGGTGGTTCTTGGTGATGACCGCCTCGTCCTGGGCGGGGGTCACGACGTCGTTGATCCGGGCGCCCGCGCTGCCGGGGACGAAGATCGGGCCGCCGGGAATCTCGTGGCGGATGTTCACGACCAGATCGCCCCTGGAACGGGCATGGGCGATCACGCGGGCGGCGTTGTGGGCGGCGGCCTCGATCCCGTGAAGGGGAAGGTTGCCGTCGGGCCAGTATTCGTTCTGCAGATCGACGACCAGAATGGCGCGTTTGGACATGGGGTTCCTCCTGTCAGTCGGGCCATGGTGCACCGGATGCCCCCCATCGCGATAGGGGTCATGGCGCAAAGCCTGCGATCCGGACGGAACATCGCCCGCGGCGGGATGTTGATGCGGACATGACCGACGAAAGGACCGCGCCATGGACGACAAGAAGAAATCCAACCCCGTCGTGCCCCGCCAGAACGGCCAGGGCCAGGGCCAGGGCGTACCCCACGACCCCAAGGAGTTCGACGTGATGAACCCCGCCAAGATGGACAAGCCGTCCGCCGACGAAACCCCGTCCAAATCCTGACGTGACAGCGCATTCCGACGCGGCCGCGACCCCCGACGATCAGGGGTCGCGCCAGGCCGCACGGGCGGTCGCGGTGATCGTCATCGCAACCGCCGTCAAGCTGGCGGTCTTTGCGGCGCTGGAACGTCCGTGGGGCTGCGACTGCGGCCGGATCTGGGCGATGCCCGGCGATCCGGCGCTGAATTCCCAGACCCTGCTGGACCCCTATTCCCTGCTGCATGCGGTGACGGGCGCGCTGCTGGTCCTGCTGGTCACGCGGCTGCGGCCCGATCTGGGCCTCTGGGCGCTGCTGGCCGTCGTCGTCGCCAGCAGCACGACCTGGGAGGTGATCGAGAACCTGCCCGTCAGCATCCGCCTGTTCGGCTATGACGCGGCGGACCCATTGGCCTATCACGGCGACAGTCGCCTGAACGCATTCGCCGACACGGCCTGCGCGGTCGCAGGGGCGTTGTTCGCGCGGGTCGCATCAGCGCGGGTTGTGCTGGCCCTGGCGGTCGGGACAGAGATCGCGCTGTCCCTGTGGATTCAGGACGGTTTCGTCATCGCCGCCATTCGCGCGCTGCAACAGGCGCTGTGACCAGGGACGGGCGCCGGCCCAGCACGCTTTCGATCGCGTCCGCGGCCCCGGCGGCGCGCGGCCAATGCGGCGCGTCCTGCGCAAAGCCGTGGGCGTTCGCCCGAAACGACGGGTCGTCCAGCAGGCGGCACAGCGCGTCGTGGATGCGTGCTTCGGACGCCCACCGGGGCGACAGGCGCAGGCCGGTCCCGGTCCGGGCGATGCGGGCGGCGACGCCCGGCTGATCGTTCGTCAAGGGCAGGGCCAGCATCGGCACGCCCTGTTCCAGGCACTCCATGACCGTGTTCATGCCCGCATGGGTCACGCAGACCTGCGCGCGTTCCAGGATCGCGCGCTGCGGGACAAAGCTGCGGACCCAATCCGCGGGGATGTCGCACGCGCCCTCGGCCGACTGGCCGCCAAGCGAGACAAGCACCTGCGCCCCGGCCCGGCGACAGGCCCGCGCGATCCGCGCCAGCAGGCGGTGCCGGTGCCCCTGCAGCGTGCCCAGGCTGACATAGACCAGCGGTCGATCCGGGTCGGGGCGGATGTCGCAGGGCAGTGGCTCGGCGACCGGGGCGCGGAACAGGCCCATGTGGCGCACCCGCCCGCCGGTCACGGGGCGGGGGTGGTCGAACCCCGGCACCGCCTGCGCCAGCGTCATCAGGGGCGACACGCAATCGGTGAAATCGCGCAGCGGCCCAAGGTCCCAGTCCAGGGCGATGGTCTGGATCACCCGCGACTGCCGCCGCATCACCCATTGCGCGATCCGCCGCGCGGTCCGCAGCCGTTCGATCCCCCGTTCGCTGTGGTCGGGGCGCCACCCCAGGAACGGGATCGGCACGCCGGGTTCGTCGTCGAAAGGCAGGGCGCAGGCGATCGACACCATCGGGATGCGCATGTGGCGCGACAGCAGGCCCGCCGCCGGCTCTGTCTGGTCGCCCAGGATCAGGTCGGGCCGATAGGCGGCGATGGCCGCCGGACCAAGCCGGCACAGCATCTGCGTGCGCGCGGCGCCCGCGGCGATCTCTCCGTGCAGGCGCGCGGAATGGGGGCGGTCGTTGGGCGGCAGGCAGGGCCTGGAGCGGACCGTGTCGCCGGCCAGAAAGCGGACATGGTGGCCGCGGGCACGCAGCTCCTCGGCCAGCGCGGCGAAGGCCTGGCGATGGCTGGGATAGGGCGGGCAGATCATCAGGATGCGGGCGGCAAGCCGGTCGTATTGTACCATCATCGTCCTCTTGCAGGCCCAACGACGGCTTGGGGCAATCGTTGCAAAACTTTGTCCCCGGCAATGCACCATCGACGGATCGGGCCTTCGTGGCGGGCTGAACCGCGATCGGGGCGGTTTGTTCCGCGCCGTCAGGAACATGGTCCCGACTTGCCGGTTGCGCCGCCCTTGCGGAACGAAAGGAACGGCCATGACCTGCAGGATACTGATCGTGGAGGACGACTATTGGGCCGTGCTGCACCTGGCGACGGAGGTCCGCCACCGCGGGGCGGAGGTTCTGGGTCCGACCGGGTCGATCCCCCTGGCCGTCGCGCTGATGTCCGCCCGGCGGCGTCCGCATGCGGCGATCCTGGACGTCCAGCTGCGCACCCAGCTGGCCTTTCCACTGGCGGACGCGCTGGCGGAACAGGGGGTGCCCTTCATCTTCGTGACCGGTTTCGAAAGGGAGGACATGCCCGAACGCTTTGACGCGGTGCCGCATTTCGTCAAGCCGATCATCGGCGATGCCTGCATCGACGCGGTGATGGCCCTGGCCGACGCGGCCCGCCGGACCCGCGTTTTCGGGCCGCAATGCCGCGTCCGGTCGGGCCAGCGCGGCGTGATCGAGGGCTAGCCGTCCCGGCGCGCCTTGGACGCCGCGATGGCGGCCTCAAGACGGCGTGCCAGTTCCTGCAGCCGGGGCGGCACGGCCACCTTTTCCATCTCGATCAGCAGTTCCTTCATGCTGTCGTCCATTTCGTCCTGGGGCGGGCGGGGATCCGTCTTGCTCATCGTGACCTCAAAAGCGCCTGGCGGCCTGCCAAACACGTCTTCCATTGCCTTCAGCAGATACCACGGCGCGGGGTCGGTGACAGTTCACATTTGCCGTGGCACCGCGAATTCGTCCCCGACGGTCACGCATCGTTGCGAAAACGGCGCAGGCACCCCCCGTGATGTCCGTCCGCTGAACCTGCAAACCGTTGGAATGTTCCAAAAGACGCGCGCATCGCCGAAACAGGCGGGAAACGCCCGTTCGATCACGTTTGCGGAACCAGATCGGTATGTACGCATTTGTTTAGCGTGCTGCTTTGGGAACAGGCGTAGCCGACCATGTCCGACAATGTACTTCATCACATTCCTGCCCTGCGCGCCTATGCGCGCTCGTTGTGTGGGCGACAGGAGGATCCCGACGATCTGGTCCAGGAGACTCTGTTGCGTGCCATCGAACATGCCGACAAGTACCAGCCGGGCACCCATATGCGGGCCTGGCTTTTCACGATCATGCGCAACCGTTTCTATACCAACGTCCGCAAGTCGGCCCGCGAACGCACCGGGTCCGAGGATTGCGTGTCCGACAAGCCGATATCGCAAGCCACGCAGGAATGGCACCTGCGCCATCAGGAGATGTGGGACCAGCTGGGCCGGATCCCCGTCCATTACCGCGAGGCTATCGTCCTGGTGTCGGTCTTGGGCGAAAGCTATATCCGCGCGGCCGAGATTCTGGACTGCGACATCGGTACCATCAAGAGCCGCGTGAATCGGGCGCGGACAATGCTGAAACGGGCGTTGGAACCGGAATTCTGAAGCGTTCGCATGCGTCAGGCCAGTCAGCGACCGCAATTCCGATGACATCGCATGATGTCCCTGCGCCGGGTGAAGGGGGCCCGATGATCGGGCCCCGCTCTGATCGTCATTCGTCGCGGTCGTCCACGATCACCGTCAGTTCCTGACCATCGCGATGCAGGGCGATCACGTCGTCGGTGGTGTGGTCAGTGGCCTCCAGCGCGTCGGTGACGGCCTGGTTTTCCGACAGGGTTTCCCGCAGGGTGGTCAGGTTGTCCTGGGCCTGCTCCAGCGCCGCGTCGACATCGCCCGGCGTGCTTTCGGTCACGGCACTGGTCTGGGTTCCGCCTCCGGTCGCCATCCCGTCCGCGATGCCTGCGGGGGCATCCGCCGCGCCGCCGGCCGAGGCGCCGGAGGTGGTGTCCGACTGCATCGCCGCCGAGCCGTTCGTGTCGATCGTGGTCTGGCCGCCGGTCATCGGGGGCGTGCCCTCCTCGGCGGTCGAGACTGCGCCGCCGCCCACCTGTTCCAGCTCGCTGAGGCCCATGACGGTGACGGTCGTGTCCGCATCCATCCCCTCCAGCTGATCGCCGTAGTCGCGGCCCGACTGCAGGTCGGCCACGACGCGTTCATAGGTCAGCGACATGTCGGCCGAACCGCCCGACTGCGCGGCCGATCCCGTATTCTGACCGCTGCCGGTCGTGGTGCTCATGTCGGCGGTGCTGGAGCCTTCGGCCCCGGCATCCTCCGTGCCGGTCATCGGGGCTCCGCCGCCGCCCAAGACGGCACCGTCCGCCGCCGCGCCGCCGCCTGCGCTGTCGGGTGCGGTGGTCTGAGCCAGGGCCGCGCCCGGCAGTGCCAGGGCAAGAGTCGCCGCGACAAGGGCCGCGCGGCTGGTCTGTGTCAATGTCCAGGTCATGATGTCTCCTCCGGAGATGATGATGCGCCATGGTCATGCGCTTGGACGGTCCCAACCGGGGCCACCCGCAGATGTTCCCGCACGCCTGCGTGAGACGAAAAAAGGACCGGCGCTCGGGCACAGCGCCGGTCCCGAAGGACGACCCGGAGGAGTTGGGCGTCCTTCACAGCATGTCGGCGGTCCGCTGCATCCAGTCGCGGTGCCGACGTTCGTCCGCCAAAGCCTTCTGGAAGAAGGCCAGCGTCTTGGGAAGCGCCGAGGGGTGGCTCGACGCGCGTTCATAGGCGGTGACGGTGTCTTCCTCGTTGGTGCGCATGGCCTTGAGGATCGTGCCGTCGCCCATCAGCCCGGCCAGGGCGATCTTGCCCGTGGTCAGCATCTGCTTCATGTCGCCTTCCGCCGGCGCATCGGCGCCCGTCTCGGCGGCGATCTGGTTCAGCACCTCCAGGTGTTGCAGGTGATCCTGGCGGAACGTCTCGACCTGCTGCGACAAAGCCGGGTCCGACAACCGCGAGATCGTGGATTCGTAAGCGGCGATGGCATCGCGCTCCAGCAGGATCAGGTTCGTGACCAGGTCTGTGATCGTGTCTTCGGTGCCGACGGTGGTGGCCATGGGAGGGTCCTTTCTGTGGGACGTTCCGAATTTGGGGGCGTGCAACCGGCGGATCGCCGGTTTGTTCCAGGGCATCGTTCGACGGCACCCGATCCGCCCGCCGCGACGATGGGCGGGAACATCGCGGCCCCGTCCCGGTTGCACGCCCCGCCCCAACAGGAGAGGCCCATGACCCAGGATCCCGAACGCCCGTTGCCCGCCGATCGACCTGGCGCCCAGACCGACGGCACCGCGCCCCCGTCCGCCAGGATCGACGAATCCGCCGCCGAAAGCGGCCAGCCCGCCGACATGGCCTATTACCGCGTCCCCGCCAGGTCGGGGGCGATGATGCTGCTGGGCACCATCGCCATCCCGCTGGCGGTGATCGTGGGGATCGCCGTCGTCCTGCTGATCGCGCTGTGAGTTTTTCGGTCGGCGCGCTGGAACATTCGCCGCAACCGCCGGTTCAGCGGCCCCAAAACGTCAAGGAGAGCACCCATGGCCGAACAGACACTGGACACGCTGTTTCATGAAACGCTGAAGGACATCTATTACGCCGAACGCAAGATCGGCACCGCGCTGCGCAAGATGGCGCGTGCGGCCCAGGACCCCGAGTTGAAGGCCGCCTTCCAGACCCACGAACAGGAGACGCAGGCCCAGTACGAGCGCCTGTCCGAGGTGTTCGATGCCCTGGGCAAGCGCCCGACCGGCAAGACCTGCGACGCGATCGAGGGGATCATCGCCGAGGCACAGGAGATCATGGAGGAGTTCAAGGGCAGCCCCGCGCTGGATGCGGGCCTGCTGGCCGCGGCCCAGGCCGTCGAGCATTACGAGATCGCCCGTTATGGCACACTGAAGGCCTGGGCCGCGCAGCTGGGCCTGGCGGATGCCGAGCGCCTGCTGGACCAGACCCTGCAGGAGGAGACGGCCACCGACGAGATCCTGACCGGTCTGGCCGAGACCGTCATCAACGCCGCCGCCCAGGGCTGACCCGACCCCACCGGCCCGCATCGCGCGGCGCCGGTCCCCCAAACCGGAGAGATCCATGTTCTATACCGACAACAAGCTGCAATATCCCGTCCGCGTCGATGCCCCGAACCCGCTGTTCGCCCGCGCCCTGCAGCAGGCCATCGGCGGCGTCGAGGGAGAGATCCGCGTGGCGATGCAGTATTTCTTCCAAGCCTGCGGCGCGCGCGGCGACGCCCGGTTCCGCGACCTGCTGATGAACACCGCCGCCGAGGAACTGGGCCATATCGAGATGTTGGCCACCGCGGTCGCCCTGAACCTGGAAGGCGCGCCCCTGGCGATGCAAGAGGAGGGCGCCCGCGACAAGGCGGTGGAGGCCGTGATGGGTGGCATGAACCTCAAGAACCTGCTGTCGGCGGGTCTGTCGGCGATGCCGGTGGACAGCGACGGCGTGCCCTTCGACATGTCCCACATCTATGCCAGCGGCAATATCGCCGCCGACATGACCGCCAACATCGCTGCCGAATCCACCGGGCGCACGTTGGCTGTGCGGCTGTACAACATGACCGACGACCCAGGGATGAAGGACATGCTGTCCTATCTGATCGCGCGGGACACGATGCACCAAAACCAGTGGATGGCCGCGCTGGAGGAACTGGGCGGCGCGCAGGGCGCTTTCCCGATCCCCAACAGCTTTCCCCAGGCCGAGGAGCAGTCCGAGTTCAGCTATGCCTTCCTGGGGTTCCAGGCGGATGGCAGCGCGCCGGTCGACGGCCGCTGGTCGCAGGGTCCGTCCGTCGACGGCAAGGGCCAATTCACGTCCCAGCCCACGACCGCGATGGGTCAGCAGCCCGACCTGGGTCCGGCCCGCACCGGCAGCGGCGCGCAGACCGAACAGATGTAGCATCCGTGCCGGCGGCCCTGGGGTCGCCGGCACGCCCTCGTTCCAGGACATGCCCATGACCGACAACCTATCCGCCGCCACCGTACCTGGAATCGGGCGCCGCAGTCTTTCGGCACCTTGCGACAGGTCGCACCGCGCGACAGCCCTTCGCACGGAACGGCGGATCGGTCATTGCGCGACGCCAATCTACGGCCGGATGCCGACGCGATCATGAGACAGTCAACCTTCGGTCACGCCGGCGCGGGCGACAGCGTGATGCTGGACTGCGTGATCATCGGCGGGGGTCCGGCCGGGCTGACGGCGGCGATTCACCTGGCCCGGTTCCGGCGTCGCGTGGTCGTCATCGATGCTGGCGCCAGCCGCGCCGCGCTGATCCCGCGGACCTGGAACCATCCGGGCTATCCCACGGGCATCCGGGGCGGTCGCCTGTTGGGGCGGATGCGCCAACAGGTGACCGATCTGGGCGTTCCTGTCATCCGGGGGCGCGTCGTGCGCCTGGACCCCCTGCCGCATGGTGGGTTCGAGGTTCTGGCGGGCAGCCTGCACATTGCGCGGCATATCATCCTGGCCACCGGGGCCGTCGACCGGCTGCCGCCGATCGCCGATGCCCGCGGCGCAATCTTGGCCGGCCAGCTGCGCCTGTGTCCCGTCTGCGACGCCTATGAAGCGACGGACAGGCCGGTGGCCGTGATCGGCGCCGATGCCCATGCCGCGTCCGAGGCGCTGTTCCTGTCCCATTACACCCGGCAGGTCACCCTGCTGACGCTTGGCACGCCGTTGCGACTGTCGCCCGACGATCACGGCAGCCTGACGAATGCGGGCGTCGCGGTCGACACGTCACCGGACGTGACCTGGGACCTGTCCGGGCCGGGGGTTACGCTGATCCGCCCGAACGCGCCCCCGCTGCGGGTCGAGGCGGTCTGGTCGGGCCTGGGGGCCGTGGCGCAGGCGGGACTGGCGACCCGGCTTGGCCTGACGCCCGCGCCGGACGGTCGGATCCCCACGGACGATCATCAGCAGACGACGGTGCCAGGCCTGTTCGCCGCGGGCGATCTGACGACCGGGCTGAACCAGATCGGCACCGCGATGGGCCAGGCCCAGATCGCCGCCAGCCGCATCCACAGCATCCTGCGCAGCGCCGAGCGGCGTGCCCTGGCCCCCGCCCCGCAGGAGGGCGGGTGATGCGGGCGTGGCTGCCCGCGGTGACCCTGGGATTTGCCCTGGGCGGCTTTTTCGACGGGGTCCTGCTGCACCAGATCCTGCAATGGCACCATCTTCTCAGCCTGGTGCCGGGCATGGACGACCTGCGGTTGCAGATCCTGTGGGACGGTTATTTCCACGCCGCCATGTACGCGGTCGCGCTGGTCGGCCTGGTGGCGGTGTGGCGCCACCGGTCGGTGATCGGCGCCGATCCGCGCCGCCGGCTGTGGGCCATGCTGCCGGTCGGGTTCGGACTGTGGCACGGCATCGATGCGGTGCTGTCGCATTGGGTGCTGGGCATCCACCGCATCCGGGACGACAGCCCCGTCCCGCTGCTGTGGGATGCGGGCTGGCTGATCGGGTTCGGCATCCTGCCCGCGGCCGCCGGATTATACGTGGCAATGGGGCCGCGCGGTCCCGAAGGTCGCGTCGGGGGCATCACGGCCGCGCTGCTGGCGCTGACCGTCGGGATGGGCATCTGGGCCGCACAGCCGCCCGGCGACGGCCGGCTTGCCTCGGTCGTGTTCCGCAAGGACCTGACGGACGCCCAGATCCGCGACCGCCTGACCGCAACAGGCGCAGCCATCCTGTGGCAGGACGCGGCCCTGTCCCTGGCTGTGGTCGACATGCCCGCCGGCGGCGCATGGCGTCTGTACGGACAGGGCGCCCTGCTGGTCGCGGGCGGGGGCCTGCCCGCGGGCTGCCTGGGATGGCGCAGAACCTGATATTGCACGATAGGCAATTTTTCGCCGAAACAGGCCCTTCCGTTAAGGTATGTTTAATGGGCAGTCTTTGCGTGATTGGATAGGGTCATGCCTGACGATGGCGATCCGGGGGGACCATGCGCATTCTGGTGGTCGAAGACGAATTCCTGATCGCCGAACAGCTGTCCCGCGACATCAGCAATCTTGGCGATACCGTGATCGGTCCCTTTTCGGACATCGGCGATGCGATGTGCAGCCTGACCAGCGCGGATGCCGACGCGGCGATCCTGGACGTGCGCTTGGGCGCGCAGACGTCGTTCTGCATCGCCGATCAGCTGAGCCTGCAGGAGGTGCCGTTCGTCTTTCTGACCGGCTATACCGTGCGGGACGTCCCGGACCGGTTCAGCCAGACCGTCATCCACGCCAAGCCCAGCCCGACGCGCAGCCTGCTGCTGCAGCTGCATGCGCAACGCCTGCGGTTCGGTGACGCGGACGGGGTGCAGGAGGTCATGGTGGACATGCTGTCCTATGTCCGCCTCGTCGCCTCGGACGCCGCTGCGGCCGAACGCCTGGTCGAGCGGGTGATGCTGCAGGCGATCCGCGCCATCGAGGGCGATGCCGTCACGGGCACCCTGCGCGGCCTGATGATCGCCCTGATGGACCACGAAATCGCGCGGAACCTGTCCCGCCATTTCCACTAGGGCGGGAACATCGCGCCCTGTCGCCGGTTGCAGGCACCGGTCCGTCCCGTGACGGGCCCGAATGCCACAGGAGACCGCGCATGACCGATTATCCCTATCCGCCCTTTCCCGAACAGGAACAGGACCTGCCCGGCAGCTTCCGTAGGATGGACCCGGTTCCCGATACGGCGAGGACAGCTGGAAGGGCAACGGCCGTCTGAAGGGTCGCGTGGCGCTGATCACCGGCGCCGACAGCGGCATCGGGCGCGCCGTGGCCATCGCCTATGCCCGCGAGGGGGCCGACCTGGCGCTGGTCTGCCTGGACGAAAAGGGGGACATGGAGGATACCGCCGCCCTGGTCCGCCAGGCCGGCCGCGAGTGTCTGGTCATCATGACCGACCTGTCCAAGGCCGAAAATTGTCGCGACGTGATCGCGCAGACCGCCGATCGGTTCGGGCGCATCGACATCCTGGTCAACAACGCCGCCCATCAGCGCAGCTTTGCCAAAATCGAGGACATCAGCGACGAGGAGTGGCGCTATACCTTCGCCACCAACATCGACGCGATGTTCCATCTGACCAAGGCCGCGGTCGCGCATATGGGTCGGGGGGCCGCGATCATCAACACCGCATCGGTGAATGCCGACAAGCCCAGCCCGGACCTGCTGGCCTATGCCACGACCAAGGGCGCGATCCAGAACTTCACCGCGGGGCTTGCGCAGATGCTGGCCGATCGGGGCATCCGTGCGAATGTCGTGGCGCCGGGGCCGGTCTGGACGCCGCTGATCCCGGCCAGCTTTCCGGGCGACAAGGTCGCCACCTTCGGCCAGAACTATCCCATCGGGCGGCCGGCGCAGCCCGCGGAACTGGCATCGGCCTATGTGATGCTGGCGGAGGCGGCCTCCAGCTACATCTCCGGGGCGACCATCGCGGTCACCGGCGGTCAGCCGATCATCTGAGGGGGATGCCATGACCAGAACCCTTGCCCTTGTCGCGGCCCTTGCGGGGGTCGCGCTGCTGGTCCGATCCGTGGCGCGCCGATCCGGCCCCGACGCGGGCGATGCGATCCGACCTGCCGGGCCCGACCAGATGCGCGATCCGCCCCCGGACTGGTCCGATGTCGATGAACGCGGGGACGAATCCTTTCCGGCCAGCGATCCGCCGGGGACCTACTAGGGCCCGGCCTTCCTGCCTTTGGTGCGGGCAAATCGACCCTTGTTTCGCCTTCTGCCGGAACATTCGCGGGCGGTGCCTGTTCTGTTCCTGTCCGATCCAAGGAGGCATATCCGTGTCCAACGACCAGCCCGCTACGCCATCCCCCGCCAAGGCCCGCACTCCCCGGCGATCGCCGCGACGGGCAGCCGACGCCGATCCGACCCTGCTGCGCCTTGCCGCCGCGCGTCTGGCGATCGAGGGGATTTCCCATCAGGTCGATGGCGGGCGCTTTGCGGCAAAGGTCGTGGCCGGGCAGCCGGACCTGTTCCAGGCGGACATCTTTTCGGACGGGCACGACATCATCGGCGCCGCTTTGCTGTGGCGCCCGGTCGGGCAGGAGGATTTTGCCGAGGTGCCGATGACCTTCGTCATCAACGACCGCTGGCAGGCCAGTCACGCCTTCGACGCGCCGGGGGACTATCAGATCGGCTTTGCCGCTTGGCGCGACCTGTTCGCGACATGGCGCAAGGAGATCCTGGCCAAGCATGCCGCGGGTCAAGCCATATCGCTGGAACTGACCGAGGGCCGGCGTCTGATCGAGGCCGCCATGGGCCCCAAGGGCCGAGGCGGCGCCGACGACCGGGCCGCGCTGGAGGCGGTTCTGGCGCAGGACGACGGTCTGGCGGCGCAGGGCGATGCGGCCCGCCTGGCCGCGCTGACGGATGATCAGGTGACCGCGCTGATGAACCGCGCTGCACCCCGGACCGACCTGACGCTGTCCGACACGCTGCCTTTGCATGTCGACCGGCAGGCCGCGGCCTTCAGCGCGTGGTATGAACTGATGCCCCGGTCACAATCGGGCAGCATGGACCGGCACGGCACCTTCGACGATGTGATCGCGCGCCTGCCCTATGTGCGCGATCTGGGCTTTGACGTGCTGTATTTCCCGCCGATCCACCCGATCGGGCGCACGAACCGCAAGGGTCCGAACAACAGCCTGACCGCGGGGCCGGGCGATCCCGGCAGCCCCTATGCCATCGGGTCCGCGGATGGCGGGCATGATGCGATCCACCCCGAACTGGGCGATTTCGACGATTTCCGCCGCCTGATCGATGCCGCCCGCGACCACGGGCTGGAGATCGCGCTGGATTTCGCGATCCAGTGCTCGCCGGATCACCCGTGGATCAGGGAACACCCGGAATGGTTCGACTGGCGCCCCGACGGCACCATAAAGTTCGCCGAGAACCCGCCCAAGAAGTACGAAGACATCGTCAACGTCCATTTCTATCGCGATGCCCTGCCGGGGCTGTGGTACGCGCTGCGCGACATCGTGCTGTTCTGGGTGAACCACGGGGTGCGCATCTTCCGCGTGGACAACCCGCACACCAAGCCCTTCCCCTTCTGGGAATGGATGATCGCCGAGGTCCGTCGCGTCGATCCGGGCGTGATCTTTCTGGCCGAAGCCTTCACCCGGCCCAAGGTGATGAAGCGGCTGGCCAAGGTCGGCTTTTCGCAATCCTATTCCTATTTCACCTGGCGCAACGAAAAGGCCGAGATCACCGAGTACCTGACCGAGCTGACGCAGACCGACAGCCGTCTGGTGATGAACCCGAACTTTTTCGTGAATACCCCCGACATCAATCCACGCTATCTGCAGTCCAGCGGTCGGCCCGGGTTTCGCATCCGCCTGGCACTGGCCGCGACCCTGGGCGGGAATTACGGCGTCTATAGCGGCTTCGAGATCTGCGAGGCCGCGCCCGTGCCCGGCAAGGAAGAGTATCTGGACAGCGAGAAGTACCAGCTGCGGGTCTGGGACATGGACCAGCCGGGCAACATCCAGGACGACATCCGCCTGATGAACCGCCTGCGCCGCGATCACCCGGCGCTGCGCCAGTTCACCGATCTGACCTTCCACGTGGCCCATAACGACCAGGTTCTGGCCTATGGCAAGCGCTCCGGGGACGATTACGTGTTGATCCACGTCAACCTGGACCCGCACAACACCCAGGTGTTCCAGTTCGAGGTCCCGCTGTGGGAATTCGGCCTGCCCGACGACGCGTCGATCGAGGTCCGTGACCTGATCCACGGCAACAGCTTCACCTGGCACGGCAAGACCCAGACCCTGGACCTTGATCCGCAGACCCGTCCCTATGCCATCTGGCAACTCATCGCACCCGGAGCGCCGCGCCCATGAACATCCCGAACCCCAAGCGCGACGGCGCAACCTTCGCCGTCACCGGCGGCATCGACCGCGACCAGGCCGACTGGTACAAGGACGCGGTCATCTATCAGCTGCACATCAAGGCGTTCATGGATTCGAACGGCGACGGCATCGGCGATTTCGCCGGGCTGATGCAGCGGCTGGACTATGTTCAGGAGTTGGGCGTGACGGCCATCTGGCTGCTGCCCTTCTATCCCTCGCCCCTGCGCGACGACGGCTATGACATCGCCGACTATCGGTCGATCAATCCGTCCTATGGCGCGATGCGCGACTTCAAGGCCTTCGTGACCGAGGCGCATCGGCGCGGCATCCGCGTGATCACCGAACTGGTCATCAACCACACCAGCGACCAGCATCCGTGGTTCCAGAAGGCCCGCCATGCCAAGCCCGGATCGGCGGCGCGCGACTTCTATGTCTGGTCCGACACGGACGAGAAATGGCCCGAGACGCGGATCATCTTTCTGGACACGGAAAAGTCAAACTGGACCTGGGATCCGGTCGCGGGAGCCTATTACTGGCACCGGTTCTATTCGCACCAGCCCGACCTGAACTTCGACAACCCCAAGGTGCTGGCCGAGGTGTTAAAGGTCATGCGCATGTGGCTGGAAATGGGGGTCGACGGGCTGCGCCTGGACGCGATCCCCTATCTGGTCGAACGCGACGGCACCAACAACGAGAACCTGCCCGAGACGCATGACGTCCTGAAGGCCATCCGTGCCGATCTGGACAAGCATTTTCCCGACCGGATGCTGCTGGCCGAGGCGAACCAGTGGCCCGAGGACACCCGACCCTATTTCGGCGAGGGTGACGAGTGCCACATGGGCTTCCATTTCCCGCTGATGCCGCGTATGTACATGGCGCTGGCGCAGGCCGACCGACACCCCATCACCGACATCATCCGCCAGACGCCCGAGATCCCGGAAAACTGCCAGTGGGGCATCTTCCTGCGCAACCATGACGAGCTGACGCTGGAGATGGTGACGTCCGAGGAGCGCGACTATCTGTGGCAGACCTATGCCACCGACACGCGGGCGCGCATCAACCTGGGCATCCGCCGCCGCCTGGCGCCGCTGATGCAGAATGACCGCCGCAAGATCGAGCTGCTGAACTCGCTGCTGCTGTCGATGCCCGGCACACCGATCATCTATTACGGTGACGAGATCGGTATGGGCGACAACTATTACTTGGGCGACCGTGACGGGGTCCGCACGCCGATGCAGTGGTCGGGCGACCGCAATGCGGGCTTTTCCACGGCCAAGCCGCAGCAGCTTTATCTGCCGACGATCATCGACGCGGTCTATGGCCACCAGGTGATCAACGTCGAGGCGCAGGCGGACGACCCATCGTCGCTGCTGAACTGGATGCGCCGGATGATCACCGTGCGCCGCCAGCATCCCGCCTTCGGGCGCGGAGAGATGACGCTGCTTTATCCGCGCAACCGCAAGATTTTGGCGTATGTCCGCGAACACGAGGGGCGCGCCTATCTGTGCGTCGCCAACCTGTCGGACAGCGCGCAGGCGGTCGAGCTGGACCTGGCCAGCCGCCGCGGCATGGTGCCGGTGGAGCTGACCGGCCGGTCGGCCTTTCCGCCGATCGGCGATCTGCCCTACATGCTGACCCTGCCGGCCTATGGGTTCTTCTGGTTCGCCCTGTCGGGCGAGGAGGAGATGCCGTCCTGGCACGAACAGCTGCCCGACATCCTGCCGGAATTCATGACGCTGACCACCCGCGACGGCAAGGTCAGCACCGCGCTGGCCGGCCGCGAGGGGGCGCAGCTGCAGGCCGAGGTTCTACCCCAATGGCTGCCGCTGCAGCGCTGGTTCGCGGCCAAGGACCAGTCCGTCCCGACCCGTGTTCGTCTGCGTCAGCTGGGCGATCTGGGGCAGGGCGAACATGCGATGGTCGCACTGGACGTGACCCCCGGCGGCGAGGGCGAGGAGCAGAGCTATTTCCTGCCCCTGTCGGCCCGGTGGGGCGACGAGAACCTGCGTCCCGGTGCGCCCAAGCTGTCCTGGACGCTGGCCAAGATCCGCCACACCGCACGGGTTGGCGCGCTGGTCGACGGCGCCTTCGACGAACGCCTGCCGCAGCTGCTGCTGGACGGAATGGTCGAAGGCAAGGCCCAGGGCGATCTGCAGTTCCACGGCACCGACGCCCTGCGAGCCATCACTGAACCCGGCACCCCGCGCCAGATGGGGGTCGAGCAGTCGAACCTGTCGATCGCCTTCTCGGACCAGATCATCCTGAAGCTGTACCGTCGCCTGCGCACCGGGCATCAGCCTGATGTGGAAGTGGCGCAGTTCCTGACCACGGTCGCGGGCTTTGCCCATACGCCGCGCTATCTGGGCCATCTGGATCACAAGGGTGAACAGGACACGACCCTGGCGGCGGCCTTTGCCTTCGTGCCGAACCGGGGTGATGCCTGGACGGGCATCGTCGATGCGCTGATGCTGGAACTGAACGAAAGCGACGGATGGACCTCGGCGGGCGATGCCGCGCCGGTGCGGCACGGATACGACTTTCCGCTGTCGATCGGCACCTTGCTGGGACAGCGGACTGCCGAGCTGCACCGCGCCCTGGCGACGCCCACCGATGATCCGGCTTTCGCGCTGCAGGACCTGACCGCCGAGACGCTGCGCGGTTGGGCCGATGATGCGGTCGCCGATGCCGAGGCGATGCTGGCACGGCTGGAACAGGCCGACCTGCCGGACGATGCGGCGCCCCTGGCGCAACAGGTGCTGGCGCAGCGCGACGCGTTGCTGGACCAGCTGCGCCGGGTTGCGAAGCTGACCCCGTCCGGCGGGCTGTCGCGCATCCATGGCGACTATCACTTGGGCCAAGTCCTGCTGGCGCAGAACGACGTGGCCATCATCGATTTCGAAGGCGAGCCCGCTCGGTCGCTGGACGAACGTCGGGCCCTGTCGTCGCCCTTGCGCGACGTGGCGGGCATGCTGCGGTCCTTTGATTATGCCGCGATGACGGTCGTGGCACGGCATCGCGCCAGCTTTGGCACGACGGTCGAACAGGCGCTGGAGCGGATCGAGGATTGGCGGCGCACCGTCAGCGCGGCCTTCCTGGACAGCTATCGCCAGCATGTCGAGGGGTCTGCGAACCTGCCATCCGATCGCGCCGCGGCCGATGCATTGTTGGATTTGTTCCTGCTGCAGAAGGCCATCTACGAGACCGGGTACGAGCTGGGCAACCGCCCGGCCTGGGTCGGCATCCCGCTGGCCGGTATCCTGGAACTGCTGACGCAGGAGAACGCATGACCGATGTCGCATATCTGCCCGACGGGCTGACCTACACCGGGATCGAGGCGATCCTGCGGGGCCAGCATCACGATCCCTTCGCGATCCTAGGTCCGCATGACGGGCAGCTGCGCGTCTTTGCGCCCCAGGCCGCCGAGGTCCGCGCGGTGGCCGATGGCGGTGTCTTTTCGCTGGAACGCATCCACCCCGAAGGGTTCTTCTGCGGGCCCGCCCCGCAGGGGGACTATCGACTGGCGATGCGGGCGGGCGATCATGAATGGCAGGTCGACGACCCCTATCGCTTTGGCCCCGTGCTGGGAGAGATGGACGAATACCTGCTGGCCGAAGGCAGCCACCGTCGCCTGTACGACAAGCTGGGCGCCCATCCGGTCACCCATCAGGGCGTCGCCGGCGTGGCCTTTGCGGTCTGGGCGCCCAACGCGCGGCGTGTCAGCGTGGTCGGCCATTTCAACGCATGGGACGGGCGCCGCCACCCGATGCGCCGCCGTCTTGGCCCCGGCATCTGGGAGCTGTTCATCCCCGGCCTGACGACCGGAGAGGTCTACAAGTACGAAATCCTCAGCGCGCATGGCGAACGCCTGCCGCTCAAGGCGGACCCCGTCGGGTTCGCCCATCAGCAGCCGCCGGAAACCGCGTCCGTCGTCCACGGGCTGCCCGATCACGACTGGCGCGACGGCGCATGGATGACCGAACGCGCGCGCTGGCAGGACCGCCAGGCGCCCATCTCGATCTATGAGGTGCATCTGGGGTCATGGCGCCGGGGCGGCGATGCCGAGATCCTGGACTATGACGCGATGGCCGATCTGCTGGTGCCCTATGTCCAGCAGATGGCCTTTACGCATGTCGAATTCCTGCCGGTGGGCGAACATCCCTTTACCGGATCATGGGGCTATCAGCCCGTGGGCCTGTTCGCGCCGACCAGCCGCTTTGGTTCCCCCGAGGCATTCGCGCGGCTGGTGGATCGGCTGCACCAGGCGGGCATCGGCGTCATCATGGACTGGGTGCCCGCGCATTTCCCGTCCGACGCGCATGGTCTGGCGCAGTTTGACGGCACGGCGCTGTACGAACATGCCGATCCGCGCCAGGGGTTCCATCAGGACTGGAATACGCTGATCTACAACTTCGGCCGCCGCGAGGTTGCCAATTTCCTGCAGGCCAGCGCGCTCTACTGGGTCGACAAGTTCCATGTCGACGCGCTGCGCGTGGATGCGGTGGCGTCGATGCTGTATCTGGACTATTCGCGCCAGCCCGGCGAATGGGTGCCCAACCGCCATGGCGGCAACCAGAACTTGGAGGCCATCGACTTTCTGCGCGAGGTGAACACCCGTGTCATCACCGACCATCCCGGCACCGTGACCATCGCCGAGGAATCGACCGCCTTCCCGATGGTCAGCCGTCCGGTCGACCAGGGGGGCCTGGGCTTTGCGTTCAAGTGGAACATGGGCTGGATGCACGACACGCTGGCCTATTTCCGGCTGGACCCGATCCATCGGCAGTATCATCAGCACGATCTGACCTTCGGCCTGGTCTATGCCTTCTCCGAGGATTTCGTCCTGCCGCTGAGCCATGACGAGGTCGTGCACGGCAAGGGATCGCTGATCCGCCAGATGGCCGGCGACCGCTGGCAGAAGTTCGCGAACCTGCGGGCCTATTACGCTTTTATGTGGACCCATCCGGGCAAGAAGCTGTTGTTCATGGGCTGCGAATTCGCGCAAGACCGCGAATGGAACCACGACCAGTCGCTAGACTGGCATCTGCTGGACGACCCCATGCATTCCGGCGTGCAGGCGCTGGTCGGGGACCTGAACCGGCTGTATCGCGACACGCCCGCGCTGCACCGGCTGGATTGCGATCCCGACGGGTTCGAATGGATCGACAGCAGCGACAGCGCCCAAAGCGTCCTGGTCTGGATGCGCAAGTCGGACGACGGCGCGCCCCCGGTGGTGGTGGTGTGCAATCTGACCCCCGTCGTGCGCGAGGATTACCGGATCGGCGTTCCGGTTCCCGGTGCCTGGCGCGAGGTGCTAAACAGCGACGATCAGGCCTATGGCGGATCGGGTGTCGGCAACGCGGCGGTGCGCGATGCCGAAGCCGTCGTCTGGCATGGCCGCGACCAGTCGCTGAGCCTGACCCTGCCGCCGCTGGCGACCATCGTGCTGATGCCGGTGCAGGCATGACCTCTGCCCCTTCGGCGCCGGGTGACGGCAGCGACCTGCATGCCCGCGCCCGCGCCTATGGCATCCAGCCGCAATACGACCTGGTCGGGGGCGCCGTGCATGACGCCCCCGATGAAACTTTGCGCGGGTTGCTGGAGGCGTTCGACGCGGACACGCTGCCGCCCCTGGCGTCAGAGCCATGCCTGACCGCGCCCGCCGGCGCGCAATGCCATGTGCCCGGTCAGGGTCGTCACTGGGGCATCGCCTTGCAGCTGTACCAACTGCGCAGCGACCGCAACTGGGGCATCGGCGATTTCGGCGACCTGCACGTGCTGGCCGGTCATGCCGCGCAAGCCGGGGCGGCGTTTCTGGGCCTGAACCCGCTGCACGCGATGTTTCTGGCCGACCCGTCACGGTGCAGCCCGTTCTCACCCTCGAACCGCCGGTTCCTGAATCCGCTGTACCTGGCCGTCGATCAGGTGCCGGGATTTCGCGCCGACATGGCCGATGCGGCGGTGCTTGAGGACCTGCGCGCCGCGGAACTGGTCGACTATCCGGGCGTAGCCGCGGCCAAGCTGTCGGCCTTGCGCGCCATCTGGTCCGCAGGCGCGAGCCTGCCGGACGATTTCGTGGCCCAAGGCGGCGACGATCTGCGCCGCCATGCGCTGTTCGAGGTCGCCTCGGCCGCGATGGTCGATGCCGGTCACGGCGCGGGTTGGCTTGGCTGGCCCAAGGCATGGCGCGATGTCGATGGCGATGCCATGCGCCAGATGGCGCAGGAACGGGCGGATGACGTCGCCTTTCACATGTGGCTGCAATATCTGTGCCAGTCGCAACTTCAGGCCCTGCGCGACCGCTGTCGCGATCTGGGCATGGCGATCGGCCTCTATCTGGATTTCGCCGTCGGAGAGGCGGCCGACGGTTCTGGCAGCTGGGGCAGCGACATCGTGCTGCCCGACGTGCGCATCGGGGCACCGCCCGATTACTTCAACGAACAGGGGCAGGACTGGGGTCTGGCACCGCTGTCACCCGTCGCCATGGCCGCGACCCGCGCGGCACCGTTCCGCGACCTGATCCGGCACGCGACACGGCAGGCAGGCGCGCTGCGGATCGATCATGCGATGGGGCTGTGGCAGCTGTTCCTGATGCCCAAGGGGGCCGGGGCCGCCGACGGAACCTATGCCCGCTATCCGCTGGAGGACATGCTGTCCGCACTGGCCGAGGCATCCCGGCAGAACCGGACCACCATCATCGGAGAGGACTTGGGCAACGTGCCCCCGGGCTTCCGCGAAGTGATGGAGGCGTGCCGCATCCTGTCCTATCGCATCTTCTTCTTCGAACGACGCGAGGACGGCTTCATCCCGCCTGCGGACTATCCGCGCGACGCGCTTGCCTGCCTGTCCACGCATGACCTGCCGACGTTTCGCGGCTGGTGGAAGGGCGATGACGTGGCCCTGCGACAGCGGTTCGGCTTCATCAGCGACGCGGCCGCGACCGAACAGCGCGATGCGCGCACGGTGGAACGCGCCGATCTGTTGGCCGATCTTGTCGCGGCAGGGCTGCTGACCGGCGACGTCGCGGCGGGGATCGACCCGACCGACGCCCCCACCACATTGACCATCGCCGTGCATCGCCACTTGGCCAGCGCGCCGTCGCGCCTGTTCGCCGTGCGTCTGGAGGATCTGGCGGCCGAGCTGCACCCGGTCAACGTGCCGTCGACGGTGGACGAATATCCCAACTGGCGGCGCAAGTTGTCGATGCCGCTGGACGATCTGGTAGCAACGGCGCTGTTTCGGGATCTGACAGGCGGACTGGCAGCGGAACGGCCGATCGAACCCAACGCTGTCTGACCCCTGTGGAACAGGCAGCGCCAGGGGCCGTCAGTCGTTCTTCAACGCCTTCATCTCGTATTCCATCATGAACGAGATGAAGGACCGGATGACCACGATCGCGCCCAGCAGCAGGATGTTTGCCAGGCTGAGATGCAGGATGGTGCGGATCAGGTCGGCCACGATCAGCACCTCCAGCCCTGCCAGGATGTGCCGGCCAAGTGCCAGCCGCCCATGGTTCAGCTGATGATGGCGGTCATGCGCGTCGCGATGCATCACGTCACCCGACACAAAACGCGTAGCGAAACGCGCCACGCCCGGAAGCAGGATCCCGATCGCGAACAGCTCCAGCGCGATCACGATCCATTCCAGCCCCGTCGCCACCATGCCCAGGTGATCCGCCATGGAGGACATCGTCGTGTCAGTCATGCTGCCTCATCTTGTGGCGGCCGGTTCATGCCGTCTTCGTCCGTTCAGGCAGGGAATAGAGCAAGACGGCATCCGATGCACCACCCAAGGTTCGACGGACATCGTCGCCCTAATGCCCGACACCAATAAGTGGTCGCCTGTCCGCCCTCCCGCACGGCCATTGGGGCGTCATTCCTGACCGTTACAAGGAATGCGTTACGGAAAAGGTTCGATCCCAAATCATTCAAATCCAACAGAAAATCCCGGCATTCCTGCCGGGATCGATCCTACTGCCTGAACCGCTGACCGGTCATCAGGCCTGATCGCCATGCCCCTGCACGACCTGCGCGTGCTGGACGACCGTCCAGTCCTCATGGGCCTTCTGCCGATAGACGGATGTACAGGCGGCAGTAAATGTGGTGTCGCCCTTCTGCGCCTTGACCTCATAGCCGACGACGATCAGACCCTCCTGGGGACGAGAGATATGGCGGTTCGAAAAGGCGACCTCGTCCCATTCCGGCGTGCCGGTGACGGCCTCGACCGCGGCCTCGCCGTGAAACAGATAGGGCGCATGGCTCAGCGCCATCACGCATTCGGGGTCGACCCGCTCATGGTAGCGCCCTTCCGAGGCGCGCCACAGGCTTTCCTCAAAGTTCCAGACCCGTGTGTCATCCATCATGCATCTCCCGCTTGCGTTCCACCTCAACAGGAGGGATCGCAGCCGGTTCCCCGACGGGCGGCACAGTGTCGTGATGATGGCAGGGGGCGTAGCAATGATCGCGGATGGATCGATCGGCAGTCCCGTCCCGCACGCGTCGCGTACAAAACCGGTTCGGGCAGATAAACAACCGGGGAAAGAACCTAAAACAACACCAATCAACGTCCCCGGTTGTTATGTACCTTATGCCTGAAATTGATTGACCAGTCAGCCTATCTGTTTCGACAGGGTGGGGTGATCGCATATCCGACGGCACGAACAAGACCGGCCCCCGGAAACGGGACCGGGGGCCGCTGCAGGGGCCTGATCCACCCGCCTAATGAAGGCTGAGAGGAGAGGGAACTCGCTGATCGGGCAAACCCTGCACATACAGTTTACGGGCGGGGTCCGGAAAAGTTTCACCTTATGCGGGCAAGATTGCCTAGAGCGACAGATCCTCGATGATCTCGGCCCGCACGCCCTTCAGCGGGTCTTCCTCCGTATGCCGGACAAGATAGTCATAGGCCGCCTGATGGCTGTCGAATGCCATGGGCGCGTCGGTCGCGGTGAATCCGTCGCCTGCCTGCGACAGCTTCATGTGCGGGGCGGCGCCCAGGGCGATGACGAATGTCTGCATTCTGCTCTCTCCGGTCCGGACTGGTGGGGTCGGGCATGGCTGCGGCCCGCCGATCCCTACTGCAACGCGCGCCGGGCGAAAATGGCGCCGACCGTCACGCGGTTGGCACGGTCCCCCCGTCGATCACGTATTCCGTGCCGGTGATGCTGGCGGCGCGATCGGACGCCAGGAACGCGATCAGACTGGCCACCTCGGCGGGCCGGGACGGGCGGCCCAGGGGGATGCCGCCAAGGCTGTCCATGATGATCCGCCGCCCCCCGTCCAGGTCCGTGCCTGCATCCGCCGCCACGCGTTCGGCCAGCCTGACCGAGGCTTCGGTCTCGATCCATCCCGGCGCCACGCGGACCACGCGCACGCCACGAGGCGCGACCTCCTTGGACAGGCTCTTGCTGTAGACCGAGAGGGCGGCCTTGGCGCTGGCATAGGCGGTCGTGGCCTCGGGCAGGGGCAGCAGCGCCTGGATCGAGGTCACGTGGACCACCACGCCCGACCCCTGCGCGACCATGCCGGGCACCAGCGCGCGGTCCAGACGCAGCGCGGGCCGCAGGTTCAGGTCCAGTTCGGCCTCCCACTCCGCCTCTCCCAGGGCGGCAAAGCCGCCGCCGGGGGCGGACGATCCGCCCAGCATGTGCACGATGATGTCGACGCCACCCATCCGATCCCGCACGGCGGCCGCGACGCTGTCGCATCCCGCCAGGGTGGTCAGGTCGGCGGCGACGAAAAGATCGTCCGGCAGGTCGGCGGCCTTGCGCGCCGTGGTCAGCACCCGCGCGCCAAGGTCGCGGAACAGCGCCACCGTCGCCGCGCCTGCGCCCTGCGTGCCGCCGGTGATCAGGGCGCGCTTGCCCGCCAGCGTCAGGAACCAGGTCATGCGCCGATCTCCAATGTGGTGATGCGATCGTCGGACAGCGCAAAGGCAAAGCGCAGCACTGCCGGGCTGCCAGGGAAATCGCCGGTGACGGTGGCGCGGACGATCGTCCTGCCATCGGCCTGGGTCATGTCGATCGGTTCGGCATGGTGGCGGTACTTGGCCTTGGCGGCCAGCCACCAGTCGCGGATCTGCCGCGGCCCGTGATGGTCGCGACCTTCGTCGTGGACGACGGCATCGGTGGCGAAGGCGGCGGCCAGGGCGTCGCCATCCTGGGGCGCGCGGGCGCTGAAATAGGTGCGGATCGGGGGCGGCATCTGCATGGGACGTCCTTTCATGTCTGCTGCCCCCAACATAGCGCTGGACGGTCATGCGGATAATCGGGATAGATCGGCATCTGGTGATGACAGGATCGGGACAATGGGCGTCGTGCGATGGATGCAGGGCTGAAGGCGCTGGAGGCAGTGCTGGCCATCGCGCGGCGCGGATCGTTCCGAGCCGCGGCGCTGGACCTGGGCATGTCGACGACCGCCCTGTCGCACAGCATCGCGCGGCTGGAGGCGGCGCTTGGCGTCCGCCTGTTCAACCGCACCACCCGCAGCGTGTCGCTGAGCGATGCCGGCCGCGCCTTTGTCGCCCGCATCGGCCCCGCGGTGACCGAGATCCGCACCGCGATGGAGACCGCGCAGTCGCAAGGGACGACCCCCTCCGGCCTGCTGCGCATCAACGCATCCGTCCAGGCGGGGCGCGAGGTGGCGCCGCTGGTCCTGGCCTTCCTGCGCCGTCACCCCCGGATGCAGGTCGATCTTGTCACCGAAGGGCGGCTGGTCGACATCGTGGCCGAAGGGTTCGACCTGGGCCTGCGCCCTGCGGACCTGGTGCCGCGTGACATGATCGCCCTGCCCGTGGGGCGGCCGCAGCGCCATGCCGTCGTCGCATCGCCGGGCTGGATCGCGACACATGGTACGCCCCTGACGCCGGCCGATCTGCCCCCGGCGGAGTGCATCCGGGTGCGGCTGCCCAACGGCGCGCTGCTGCGCTGGCCGTTTCAGCGCGGCGCCGAGGTGGTGCAGATCGAGGCCCAGGGCCGCCTGACCCTGGACGAGGCCGCCATCGCGCGCGCCGCGGTGCTGGATGGCGCCGGCATCGGGTTCTTCATCGAACAGGACGTTGCCGATGACATTGCTGCCGGGCGGATGGTGCGCCTGCTGGCCGACTGGACGCCGCCGCGGGCGCGCTTCAGCCTGTACTATCCGGATCGGCGCAACCCGTCGGCGGGGTTTTCGGCGTTCCTGGCCATGGTCCGCGACGCGGGGCGTGCGTGATGGTCCGCGGTCCTATCGCGGCCGCAGCCCGTCCAGGAACACGTCCAGCAGCAAGCCGGCCCGCGCCGGGTCCGCGCCGGGACCATAGCTGAGGCTGAGCAGCACCCGGATCAGGTCGTCCGCCGTGACCGTGCCGCGGACCTGTCCCGCGGCCACGGCGCGGTCGCGCAGCCCGCCCACGGCCGCCAGCATGCGCGCCGACTGTTCGGTGAAGAACGGCGCCTCCTTGTCCAGCACCGGGGCCAGGGCCGCGACCATGCCCCGCTTGGTGGCCATCATGTCCAGCGCGGCGTGCATCCAGACGGGCAGGTCGTCGGCGCGGGCCAGTGCCTCCAGCGCCTCGACCTCGCGGGCATAGACGGCCTGGAACAGCGCCTCGCGCGTGGGGAAATGGCGGTACAGCGTCGCGATGCCCAGGCCTGCGCGTCGCGCCACGGCCTCCAGGCTGGCGGCGTCGCTGCGAAAGACCTCGCGCGCGGCGGTCAGCAGGCGGTCGCGGTTGCGGGCCTGATCTGCCCGCGGCTTGCGCGCGACTGGCGTGTCTTCGCCCATTCCCCGACGTCTCCTTCATCGTTGTTGCGAAACGGAGGATGCCTCCGTATAGTGATGCCATGGCCGCCACCGGCCCGACTTCCCGATAGCTTACCGCCAACGAGGGAAAGATGACACAGACCCTGAACCTGACCATCAACGGAACCCCCCGGGCGATCGCCCTGGACGACCCGCGCGCGACCCTGCTGGATGTGCTGCGCGAACGGATCGGCCTGACCGGGACCAAGAAGGGGTGCGACCGCGGCCAGTGCGGCGCCTGCACCGTGCTGATCGACGGGCGGCGCATGAACGCCTGTCTGGCCTTGGCGCTGTCCCATGACGGTGCCAGCATCACCACGGTCGAAGGCCTGGCCCAGGGTGAGGAACTGCACCCCGTTCAGGCCGCGTTCATCCGCCATGACGGGTTCCAGTGCGGCTATTGCACGCCCGGCCAGATCATGTCGGCCGTCGCCCTGATCGCCGAAGGCGAGGTCGGGCTGGACCCCGAGCGCGTCCGCGAAGGGATGAGCGGCAACCTGTGCCGCTGCGCCGCCTATGCCGGCATCACCGAGGCCGTGCTGGACGCGACCCGCGTCATGACCGCCCGCGAGGACGCGGCATGAACCCGTTCGATTACACCCGCGCCAACACGCTGGAGGCCGCAGTGGGCGCCGATGGCGCGATCCTGGCCGGTGGGACGAACCTGCTGGACCTGATGAAGATCGGCGTGGCGACGCCGTCGCGGCTTGTCGACATCTCGCGGCTGCCGATGCGGGAGATCGACGACCATGACGGCGGCCTGCGCATCGGCGCGATGGTCAGCAATGCGGATCTGGCGCGCGACCCGCGCATCCTGGCCCGGTTTCCCGCCGTGGCCGAGGCGCTGCTGTCCGGCGCGTCCCCGCAACTGCGCAACGCCGCCAGCACGGGCGGCAACGTGATGCAGGCGACCCGCTGCAGCTATTTCCAGGACCCGCTGTCGCCCTGCAACCGCCGCGAACCCGGGTCGGGCTGTTCCGCCATCGGCGGCGTGACGCGCAACCACGCGATCCTTGGCTGGTCCGACGCCTGCATCGCGACGCACCCGTCCGATCTGTGCGTGGCGCTGGCGGCCTTTGACGCGGTGGTCCATGTCGCGGGCCCCACCGGCACCCGCAGCGTGCCGATGGCCGTGTTCCACCCGCTGCCCGATGCGGTCGGCGTGCCGCCCGCCCTTTCGGCCGGAGAGGTCATCACCCATGTGACCCTGCCCGATCCCGGCGGCATGGCCCGACACGCCCGCTATCTGAAGCTGCGCGAGCGGACGTCCTATGCCTTTGCCATCGTCTCGGCTGCGGCGGGGGTCCATGTGGAGGACGACCGGATCGTGGCCGCCCGCCTGGCCCTGGGCGGGGTCGCGGCCCGCCCGTGGCGCGCCCATGCGGCCGAGGCCGCCCTGATCGGCCAGCCCGCGTCCGGGGACGCCTTTGCCCATGCCGCCGCGCTGGCGGTGCAGGATGCCGCGCCGTCGGGGGACAATGCCGCCAAGATCGTGCTGGCACAGCGGATCGCCCTGCGCGCGCTGGTGCTGGCCGCACAGGGCACGCCCGACCGGATGCCGGCGCTTCCCGCCTCTGTCTTCGAAGGAGACGACCATGGCTGACATGACGACCACCCAGCATCATGTGCGCTTGGGCTCGAACGCGGGTCAGCCGATGACCCGGCGGGACGGGGTGCTGAAGGTGACGGGCCGGGCCCCCTATGCGGCCGACCTGCGGCCCGAGGGCGTGCTGCATGCCGTCACCGCCGTCGCGGGCATCGCGCGGGGCACGGTCACGCATCTGGACACCGACGCGGCCATGGCGCATCCGGGCGTGGTCAGGGTCTATACCCCCGCGAACCGACCCCCGCTGGCGGTTCATCCCGACACCAAGATCCACGGCTTTGCCTGGAAGACCGAGGCGCTGCAGGACGACACGGTCCGCTATGCCGGCCAGCCCATCGCGCTGGTCGTCGCCGAGACGCTGGAGGCCGCAACCGAGGGCGCGCGCCTGCTGAACCCGCAGTATCGTGCCGACCCGCCGCGGATCGGCCTAGACGGCGATGCGCCCTATGAGCCGGAGGCCGTCAGCATCGGCCGCCCGCCATCGCTGCTGGTGGGGGACATGAACGCCGTCCGCGCGCGGGCCGCCCACCATGTCGACACGGTGATCGAAACCGCGGCCCAGTATCACAACGCGTTGGAACCCCATGCCATCACCGCCCGATGGATCGGTGACCGGCTGGAGATCGACACGCCGAACCAGGCCATCGGCCTGCTCAAGCAAAGCTTTTCGGCCTATCTGGGCATCGATCCGGCGCAGATCGTGATCCGCAGCCCGTTCCTGGGCGGCGGCTTCGGGTCCAAGGCCATCCTCTACGGTGCCCAACTGATGGTGGTTCTGGCGGCGCGGGATCTGGGCCGGCCCGTCAAGCTTGCCCTGCGGCGCGACCACATGTACGGCCCGGTCGGCCACCGTCCCGCCACGCGGCAGACGCTGCGGCTGGACCTGGACGACCAGGGGCGCATCATGGCGCTGGACCATCACACGCTGGCCGTCGCCTCCAGCTTCGACGATTTCATCGAAAGCGCATCGAACGCCTCGCACAGCGTCTATGCTACGACCGCGATGCGCATGACGCACAGCGCGGTGCGCGCCGATACCGGCACGCCCGGCCCGATGCGCGCGCCCGGAGAGGCGCCGGGATCGGCGGCCCTGGAGGTGGCCATCGACCAGGCAGCCCATGCGATGAGCATGGACCCGCTGGCCTTCCGCCTGCTGAACTATGCCGAAACCGACCCGGCATCGGGGATGGCGTTTTCGTCCAAGGCGCTGCGCGAATGCTATGCGCGGGCCGCTGACCTGTTCGGTTGGGCCGACCGCCCGACCGCGCCGCGGCAGATGCGCCAAGGGCGGCTCCTCAAGGGCTGGGGCATGGGCACGGCGCAGTTTCCCTGCCCGATGTTCCAGGCTGCGGCGCATGCGACGCTTCGTGCCGATGGCAGCGCTGTGGTTGAAACCTCGGCCGCGGATATGGGGCAGGGCGCCTGGACCGCGCTGGCGCAGATCGCCGCCGACGGGCTTGGCATCGATGTCGACCGGCTGGAGTTCCGGTCGGGTCATTCCGACCTGCCCGACGCCGGGGTGGCGGGCGGATCGGGTCACACGGCCACGGCGGGCACGGCGCTGTTCAACGCGGGCGCCGACACGGTGCGGCAGCTGGCCGACATCGCGACGAAGGATCCCGGATCACCGCTGTTCGGGGCCGGCAATGCGGGCGTCACCGCGCGGGGCGGGCGCCTGTACCGCAACGACGACGACAGCCGCAGCGAGGCCTATGAGGACATTCTGGCCCGCGCCGGGCTGGACCTGCTGCGCGGAGAGGGCAGGGGCGCCCGCGAGGGCGAGCCGGAACGGGCGATGTTCTCTCATGGCGGGGTCTTCGCCGAGGTGCTGGTCGACCCGGACCTGGGTCAGATCCGGGTCAGCCGGCTGGTCGGTGCCTTTGCCGCCGGTCGCATCGTCAACCCGCATCTGGCGCGCAGCCAGCTGCTGGGCGGGATGATCTGGGGCATCGGCTTTGCGCTGCACGAGGAGGCGGTCCATGACCCGCGCACGGGGCGGTTCACCAACAACGACCTTGCCGGATATCACATCCCGGTCAATGCCGACGTGCCGCATGTCGAGGCGCTGACCGTCCACGAGGACGACGAGTTCGTGAACGCGCTTGGCATCAAGGGTGTCGGAGAGCTGGGCGTCACCGGCACGGTGGGCGCCATCGCCAATGCCGTCTGGCATGCGACCGGCATCCGCCCGACACGGTTCCCGATCCATCCCGAAAGCCTGATCTGACGGAAAGGGCCGGCCCCGCGCAGGGGCCGGCCGCAGGGATCAGTTCGACTTGACCGCGGGCAAGTCGATGTTGATCTCAAGGCTGGACATGTTGTCGCCGCGCTCCATGCGGACGTCGACATCCTTGTCGCCGATCGGCACGTGCTTGCGGATCGCCGCGACGATGTCGCGCTGCAGCATCGGCAGGTAATCCGCCTCGGCGGTGCCGCTGCTGCTGCGTTCATGGGCCAGAAGGATCTGCAGGCGGTCTTTGGCCGTCTGCGCGGTCGCGGGCGGGGTCTTCTTGCGGGCGAATCCGAACAGGTTCATGACGCCCGCCCGAACAGACGCTGGAATAGGCCGGGGCGGCGTTCGCCCTGGATGCGCATCTCGACTTGGGTGCCGGTCAGGCGGCTGACGGCGTCGTTATAGGCCTGGGACGCGGCGGAAGGGCCGTCCAGGGTGACGGGCGTGCCGACGTTCGACGCCTTCAGGATCGCCTTGCTTTCCGGCACGACGCCCAGCAGCGGGACGGCCAGGATCTCCAGCACGTCGTCGACGGTCATCATCTCGCCGCGGTCAACGCGCTCCTGGTCATAGCGGGTGATCAGGACCTGCGCCTTGATGGGCTCGGCGCCCTGGGTCTCGGCGCGCTTGGTCTGGCTGCTCAGCAGGCCCAGGACGCGGTCGCTGTCGCGCACCGACGAGACCTCGGGGTTGGTCACGACGACGGCCTCGTCGGCGAAATACATCGCCATCTGGGCGCCGTGCTCGATCCCCGCCGGGCTGTCGCAGACGACATAGTCGAATTCGGCCTTCAGCTCGTTCAGGACCTTCTCGACGCCTTCCTTGGTCAGGGCGTCCTTGTCGCGGGTCTGCGAGGTCGGCAGGATCGACAGCGTGTCGACCCGCTTGTCCTTGATCAGCGCCTGCTTCAGCTTGGCGTCGCCCTGGATGACGTTGATGAAGTCGAACACCACCCGGCGTTCGCAGCCCATCGTCATGTCCAGGTTGCGCAGGCCCACGTCGAAATCGATGACGACGGTCCGGAAGCCCTTCTTGGCCAGCGCGGCCGAGATCGCCGCCGACGATGTCGTCTTGCCCACGCCGCCCTTGCCCGACGTGATCACGATGACCCGCCCAAGGGGCGGGTTGGTCTTGGGTTCTGTCGTCATGCGATCACCTCCATGCAAAGTTTTTCATCCCTGAGATATATGTGCGTGCAGCGTTGGAGGGCCGCCGCATCCAGCGTCTCGCTGGTCTGGTAAAGGCCCGCGATGGCCACAAGTTCGGCGCTGAGGTTCTGGCAGAAGATATGCGCGCCCTCGTCGCCATGACATCCCGCCATCGCGCGCCCGCGAAGCGTGCCATAGACATGGATGTTGCCCGCCGCCACCAGCTCGGCGCCCGACGCCACGGTTCCGATGATGGTCAGGTCGCCATGTTCGGCCATCACCCGCTGTCCGGACCGGACGGGCGCGTGGATGACGACGTTCTGGACCGGGGGCGGCACGTCGGCGGCAGCCGCGGCACCCGACGCGGCGGCGGCAGCGGCGGCCGCGCGGGGCAGCGGTGCGTCGCGTCCGGTGGTCACCGGGATCAGCCCGTGCCGGTCCAGCAGCGCCTCGTCCATGCCATGCGCGTTCTGGACGCCGAAGACCCGCAGTTCGCGGGTCCGCAGATGCGCCAGCAGGTCGCCGATGCGGCCGTCCTCGCGCAGGCCGGGGGCGTTGGCCAGGTCCAGCACCATCGGCGCGCCGGCAAAGAACTGGGGCGTGGTGCGCAGCTGTTCGTCCAGCTGGGCATAAAAGGCCGGGTCCGGGCTGTCACGATCGATGCGCAGGACAAGCGCAGTCAGGAATCGACCGCGCACCTGAAAGGCGGCGACGGTGGCCGGCGCGCGATCTTGCCGGTTCCGGGCGTATCGTTCTGACACGTCGAGGCTGCTCCTGCTCTGGGGCGGGTCGCGATTCGGTGCCGCGCCGCTTTTGTTGACCCTCCTCTTTCACGAACTGGCGGACAAAGGAAGAATCCCTGCGCGTTTTCAGCAGGAACCTGCCGCCGGAATGGCCCGCCCATGGCAGACAGGCGGTTCCCTGCCGACGCGCGCGATCCCCTGCGCAGCGATCGCGACCGCCGCGCAGGGCCGGGTCGGGTCAGATGCGCGCCTGCTGCCGCAGCGTGCGGACCTGTTCGGCCGTCAGATAACGACTGGCCGCCAGACCGTTGTCGCCCTGCCAGCGGGCGATGGCGCTGCGGGTCGAGGGTCCGAACGCCCCGTCGGCGCGCCCGTTCAGATAGCCCAGACTGATCAGCTGACGCTGGATCGCCACGCGTTCGTCGCGGGTCAGGCCCAGCAGCTCCTCGTCGATGGCAGCCGCGCGGTTCTCCGTCGGCGCCGGGTCGCGGCCTGCCGCATCGCTTTGCAGCGACCGGACCTGCGCGTTGGTGACATAGCCCGTCACCCGTTCGCCGGTGTCGCGCTGCCACATGCGGATCGCCTCTCGCGTGCCGGTGCCGAACAGGCCGTCCGCGCCCTTGGGGTCATAGCCCAGGGCAATCAGGTTGCGCTGGATCTGCACGCGCTGGCTGCGCGACAGGCGCAGGTCCAGTTCGGCCTGCGCCGCGGATGTCGCCGGATCGGCGGGGGCGGGGTTCGATGCGGCCGCCCCGTTCTGCAGCATCCGCGCCTGGTTGGCATTCAGATAGCCGTTGCCGGGAAGCTGTCGGGAATCCTGCCAGGCCGCGATCGCGCGGCGCGTGCCGGACCCGAAGACGCCGTCGATCCCCGACCGATAGAAGCCAAGCGTCGCCAGCCGCCGCTGAATCGCCATGCGGCTGGCCCGCGACAGGCCCAGATCGGCCTCGGCCCGTGCGGCGTTGTTCTGCGCCACGGGCGCGCCGCCCAGGTTCGACAGCCGCTGGCGGGCCTCGCGCGCATGGGTGCCGTTCGGATAGGCGTCGAGATACTGGCGATAGGCCGCGGCAGAGCCGTTCTCGACCACGCCCTGCCACAGCGAGCTTTCCTGGGCGGCCTGCTGCTGTTCCAGCAGGGTCTTGGCGATCGTGCCGACCATCTCGCCCAGGTCGGTTTCCGCCATTGCCATCTGGCCGGGCAGGGCCATCGTGCCTGCCAGCATCGTGGAAATGATAAAGCGTCGCATCATGTCTGTCCTTCCCGCGCGGATCAAAGCCGTACTGTCAACGTGCGTGATACCCGAAATATTTCCCGCGGAACCGGTGAAGACGCAAAATAAAGTAGATGTGTCCGTTCGTGTCGGGACCGGAGGGCCCCCGCGCGACGCCTATCGCCGCGGGGCGGGGCGGACCGGGACGGGATCGCCGATGGCGGGGGCCTTGGCCTTGCCGCGCCACAGGATGAACAGGCCGGACAGCACAATCAGCCCCGATCCGACCAGCATCCCCACGGTCAGCGTCTCGTCGAACAGCGCGATCCCCAGGGCCGCGCCGAACAGCAGCCGGGTATAACGGAACGGGGTCACGGCCGACACGTCGCCGGTGCGCATCGCCTTCATCAGGCAGGAATAGGCCCCGATGCCGATCAAGACGGTCGCCGACAACAGCAGGGCGGCGCGCGCATCGGGCATCACGAAGCCCTGCCGCTGCCACAGGGAAAACAGCAGGCCGGCCACGGCAAGCGCCAGAAAGCCGTACAGCCCCAGGATCGCGGTGCTGAGGCTGCGCGGCGCTGCGCGACTGGCCAGGTCGCGGCCTGCAAAGCCCAGCATGCCGATCACCGCCAGCAGCGACAGGGCCGAGAACCCGCCCGTCCCCGGCCGCAGGATGATCAGCACGCCCAGCAGGCCCAGCCCGATCGCCGTCCAGCGCCGCCAGCCCACCCGTTCGCCAAAGATCAGGGCCGCGCAGGCCACCACCACCAGCGGCGTCGCCTGCAGGATCACGGTCGCCGTGGACAGCGGGATCAGCGCCAGCGCCAGGACATAGAACAGCCGTCCCGTGATCTCGAAGAGCACCCGGACCCGCATGGCCCGCGACAGCACGTCCGGCGTCATCAGCGCGTCGCCCTGCGCACGGGCGATGATCGCGAACAGCGCCGCGCCGCCCAAGCCGAACAGCATCATGATCTGGCCCACGGGCAGCAGGTCCGACACGGCCTTGACCAGCGCATCCTCCAGCGCAAAGGCCGCCATGGCGACGATCATCCATGCCGCGCCGATGGCGTTCAGCCGCGCGGGCGTGTCCGTCTTCAACATCGTGGTCCCCGCCGCTGCCTTGCGCCCTGCGCATAGGCGTCCCGGTTCCGATGTGCAAACCCCAACCGTTCGTCGTCCACGGCGCGAATGGAACGGAACCGGAACATGCGTATCGCGTTAACCATGCTGAAACACGAAAGGCTGTTCCCATGGACGATACCGATCCCAAGTCCCATCCCGTCGACAATGCCGAAAAGGACCCTTCGGCGTGGGTCAGCGGCGACGATCCGATGACCGGCGCACAGGCGTCCTATCTCAAGACGCTCAGCGAGCAGGCGCACCAGCCCGACGCCTATGACGAGAGCATCAGCAAGGCTGAGGCGTCGACCCGCATCGATGCGCTGAAGGCCAAGCTGGACCTTGAATAAGACCGGGCTGCGGGCCGCGATGGCTCGCAGCCTGATTTCGCCTGTCGCGATCGTGCGGGAACGACCGGATCGCCGTCGCGTTGGCCGGCACCTTTTCCCTGTTGATCGGACCTGAACCGTGCCCCTTCGCATCCTGGTTGTCGCCAGCGAGACCAAAGACCAGCGTGACGAACGACGCCGCTATGCCAATACGGCTTCCCACGAAAGCTATGCCTTGGCGCTCAAGGCCTTGCGCGATGATCTTGAGATCGATTCGACCTCCTGTGTAGAGAGCGGCACGCAGATGAGCCTGCGCGATCTGGCGCAGTTCGACGGCATCGTCTTTGCCGGATCGCCGATCCAGATGCACCATGTCAGCGACGAGACGCGCCGTGCCGCCTCATTCATGCGTTTGGTCTTCGATTCAGGGACGCCGTCCTTTGGATCATGTGCGGGATTGCAGATCGCGGCGGTGGCTGCCGGGGGCGCGACCGGCCCGCGACAGCCGGGCATAGAGGCCGCGCTGGCCCGCAACATCCTGACCACCGATGACGGTCGCGACCACCCCATGCTGGCCGGTCGCCCCCCGGTCTGGACGGCGCCCGCAATGCATTCCAGCGTCGTGACGACCCTGCCGCCGGGCGCACGGGTGCTGGCCCGGAACGCCGATACCCCCGTCGAGGCGGCCGAGATCCGGCATGGTAACGGCGTCTTCTGGGGCGTCCAGTATCACCCCGAGATCACCTTGGCCGAGGTCGCGGCCTCGCTGCGCCGCCAGGCGTCCGACCTTGTCGATGTCGGGCTGGCCGCCAGCATCAAGGCGGTCGAGGATCATGCGGACAGGCTGCAGGCGCTCAGCGACGACCCCGCCCGCACGGATCTGGCCTGGCAGCTGGGCGTGGATGATCAGGTGACCGACACGGCCAACCGAATGCGAGAGATCGGCAATTTCCTGTCCGCGCTTGAGGGGGACGCCCTGCGTCTGCCGCACTGGCGCTGACCCTCCGCTGCGGCCCATAACATTGGGACGCGATGCCGCGGCGCGGAACGACGGCCGCAGGCGGGCGTTGGCACCGGACCTCAGCCATTCGGACCGCATCCCATGCCAGACACTCTGCAGAACCCCCTTGCCATCGTGACCGGCGCCGATTCCGGTATCGGGCGGGCAACCGCCATCGCGCTGGCAAAGGCGGGCCATGACCTGTTGATCACCTATCGGTCGGACCGCGACGGCGCGTCCGAGACCGTCTCCAAGATCACCCAGATCGGCCGCCGGGCACGTCATGTGCGTTGCGACCAAAGCGTCCCTGACGACATCGCCGCGATGTTCGCGGACCTGGATGACCGAGGGATCGCCGCGCGCGTGCTGGTCAACAATGCCGGCATCGACGCCAACGGGACGCCGGCGGCGCAGATGACCGACGATGACTGGCTCAAGACGATCGCCACGGATCTGACCGGTCCTTTCATGCTGTGCCGCGCTTTTGCCACCCGTGCCGTCAGGGCAGGGAATGGCGGGCGGATCGTCAATGTCAGCTCGATCCACGAGGATACGCCGCGCATCGGATCGGCCGCCTATGACGCGGCCAAGGGCGGGCTGCGGATGTTGACGCGCACGCTGGCGCTGGAGCTGGCGGGCGATGCGATCACCGTGAACAACGTGGCGCCCGGCATGATCCTGACTCCGATCAACCAAGCAGCCAAGGACGACCCCGACCTGCGCCGCAAGATGGAGAAGAACATCCCCCTGGGCCGCGCGGGCGAACCGCACGAGGTCGCGGACCTGATCGCCTTTCTGGCGTCGGACGCGGCGGCATATGTGACGGGGCAAAGCTTCTTCATCGATGGCGGGCTGTCGATCAACCTGGGGCAGGGCGCCTGATGGCGCGCGACGCCGCGGGCTATCTGCCCCTGTCCGATTATGCCGCGCTTGGCGACGGGCGCGGCGTGGCCCTGTCCGGTGCGGACGGGGGCATCGACTGGTGGTGCGTGCCGAATATGGACAGCCCGCCGCTGTTCGATCGTCTTCTGGTGGGTCATGACGTGCTGGAAAACGGCGCGCAGGGCGGCCATTTCACGATCACGCCGCGGGGGACGTTCTCGGCCACCCGGCGTTACCGGCCCGACAGCAACGTGCTGGAGACGCGGTTTCGCACCGATGACGGCGTGGCCGTGCTGACCGAAAGCCTGAACAGCTCCACCGCAGGACGGCTGCCTTGGGCGGAGCTGGCGCGACGCATTCAGGTCCTGGACGGGCGGATGAGCTTTGACGTGGTGCTGCAGCTGGGCCACCGGTCGGGCAAGCGCAGCCCCTACATGGCCAAGCGCGGCCCCTACGAGACGTTCCATGTAGGATCGGTGCTGGGCCTGTTCCTGCATGGCGAACAGCTGCAGATCGACCATCGTGGCGACGACCGGGTCGAGGCGCGGCTGGTCCTGACCCAAGGCCAGACCGAGGTCATCGCCATCGTTGCCGGCGCGAACGAGCCGCTGGTCGTGCCGCCCCTGTCCGACATCGACGCCCGCATCGACCTGTCCGACCAGGAATGGCGCGACTGGTGCGCCCTGATCGCGCCTGACCTGCCCGACCGCGATTTTCTGATGCGTCAGGCGCTGGCGCTCAAGGTGCTGCTCTATGCGCCCAGTGGGGCGATCGCCGCGGCGGCCACGACCTCGCTGCCCGAACGGATCGGGGGCGACAAGAACTATGACTATCGCTTTGCCTGGGTGCGGGACGCGGGCTACGTCATCGAATCCTTCCTGCACCTGGGGATCATGGCCGAGGCCAAGGCCGCGCTGACCTGGCTTTTGAACCAGCTTTGCGCGCATGGGGCCAAGGTCTGCTTTTCGCTGGACGGCGGCGTCGAGGAGGGCATGGAGGAGATCCCCGTTCCCGGCTATCGCGGATCACGCCCGGTCCTGTCGGGCAACCGCGCGGCACGCCAGCATCAGCATGGCATCTATGGCGACATCTTCGAGACGGTGTCGGCATTCGTGCGCGCCGGCGGCCTGATCGACGACCGCAGCGCCGAGACGCTGTCGCATCTGGCCGACGAATGCGCCGACCGCTGGAAGCAGAAGGACAGCGGCATCTGGGAACTGCCGCAGCTTGAACATTACACAATGTCCAAGATCAGTTGCTGGCAGGCGCTGAACCGCGCGGTCGAACTGGCCGATGCCGGCCAGCTGCCCACCACCTGCCGCGACCGCTGGAGCCGCGAACGCGCCCGCATCGCCGCCTGGATCGATGCGCATTGTTGGGACGCGGACATCGGCGCCTATGTCATGCATCCCGGCACCACGCGGCTGGACGCGGCGCTGATCCTGGCGGTGCGTTTCGATTACGACGGCCATGACCGTCTGCGCAGCACGCTGGACGCGATCGACGCGCAACTGGGCGCGGGCGGGCACCTGCACTACCGATATACCGGGATGGACGCCGAGGAGGGGTGCTTTCTGGCCTGTTCGTTCTGGATGGTCGAGGCGCGCGTCCTGCTGGATCAGCGCGACAAGGCGCTTGCGCTGATGTCGGGGCTGCGCGCACGTATCGGCGATGCGCCGGGCATCCTGCCCGAGATGATCGACCCCGACAGCGGCGAATGGCTGGGCAACATGCCCCAGGGTCTTAGCCATCTGGCGGCCTTGCAGGCCAGCCTGGCCCTGTCACGCCAAGCGCCGTGAAAGTTTTCAGGATGCCCCGCGGCTTGCGCGCCATCCGGTCGGCGCGCAGGAACCGTTCCCCCGGGGGGCCGCGTTCTATCAGCGAACGAACTGCTGCTGAAAGGAACGTCCCATGAAACTGGACGGAAAGAACATCGCCCTGCTGATCTCTCCCCGTGGAACCGAGGAGCCGGAGTTTTCCAAGCCGCTGGCCGCATTGCGCGACGCCGGTGCCAAGGTCACGGTCGTCAGCACCAAGACCGGCACGGCCAAGACGGTGAACGGCGATCTGGACCCGGGGTCGGATCACCAGATCGACAGCGCGGTCGGGTCGGTCTCGGCCAGCGATTTCCACGGGCTGGTCATTCCGGGCGGCACCGTGGGCGCGGATACGCTGCGCGCGGACAAGGATGTGGTGGCCTTCGTCCACGACTTCTTCTCGCAGGGCAAGCCCGTCGGTGCCATCTGCCACGCCCCTTGGGTGCTGATAGAGGCCGGTGTACTGAAGGGGCGGACCATCACATCCTATCCCAGCCTCAAGACCGACATCACCAATGCCGGCGCGACTTGGGTGGACAAGGAGGTCATGACCGACAGCGGTCTGGTGACCAGCCGCAACCCGGACGATCTGCCCGCCTTCTGCGCCAAGCTGATCGAGGAATTCGGCGAAGGGCGGCACGAGGACCAGACCCGCAGCGCCTGATCCGTTTCCCGCGCCCGTCACCCGTGACGGGCGCATCTGCCGACCCATTTATGGTCAAGCCGCGTCCCATCTGGACGAAAAATTCAGGGCCCACCGGGCCATATTTTTTTGCGACTGAGATGACGCAGCCACAGTAGCGCAATCGTGCCACGGCCGGCATTGGCCGTTTTCCGAAGCGTTGTCACCGATCTGACAAGATCAGCAAAGGGTCCGTGCTTCCCGCTATCGACACGACATCCCTCGACCCGATCCGCGGAACGGCGCCCATCGCGGGAAAAGCTGAACGAAGGGCTTGCCGAATCTTCCCGGCGGACACACGGTCGCACGGCGTCGTGAACGCATCGAGTGGTGTCCGGGCCCCTCTGACGAAAGTGGCGGCGCTTTCGTGATGTCGGCACCTGTTTTCGGATTCACCGCCTGGACTTTTCCTCATGACACAGGACACCCTATCCACCGCGCAAAAGCGCCCGGTCCTTTCCTATCTGAAATGGGCGATCATCGTCACCTTCCTGGGCCTGGCCTTGGGCGCGGTGCTGGGATGGCAGACGACCGGCACGCTTGGGGGCATGCTGTCGATCCTGTTCATCGTCACGGTGCTGGCGGTGCTGGAGATCTCGTTGTCCTTCGACAACGCCATCGTGAACGCCAACAAGCTCAAGGACATGCAGCCGGTCTGGCAGCGCCGCTTCCTGACCTGGGGCATCCTGATCGCCGTCTTTGGCATGCGGATCGTGTTCCCGCTGCTGATCGTGGTGATCGCGGCGGGCATCGGCCCGTGGCAGGCGCTGGTGCTGGCCGCAAGCCAGCCCGATGAATATGCCCGCATCATGCATGACGCGCATCTGCCCATCGCCGCCTTCGGGGGAACGTTCCTGATGATGGTCGGGCTCAGCTTCTTCTTCGATCACGAAAAGGACGTGCACTGGGTTGGCTGGATCGAACATCACATGGCCAAGTACGCCTCGATCCGCGGGGTCGAGGTCGCGGTGGTCCTGCTGTTCGTCCTGGGCTTCTCGCATCTGCTGGAGGGTGCGGAACGCACGACCTTCTTCACCGCCGCGATCTGGGGCCTGATGACCTTCCTGCTGGTCGAGGTTCTGGGCGGGCTGCTGGACAGCACGCAGGAGACCCTGCACGGTGCCGCCAAGGGCGGTCTGGGCGCGTTCCTGTACCTTGAGGTCCTGGACGCGTCCTTCAGCTTCGACGGCGTGATCGGTGCCTTCGCGCTCAGCCAGAACCTGTTCGTGATCGCGATCGGCTTGGGCATCGGGGCGATGTACGTGCGGTCCATGACCATCATGCTGGTCGAGAACAGCACCCTGTCGGAATACCGCTATCTGGAACACGGCGCCTTCTATGCGATCATCGCGCTGTCCGTGGTGATGTTCGCCCAGTCCCTTGTCCACATCCCCGAGGTCATCACCGGCCTGGGCGGTGCGACGCTGATCGGCATCTCGCTGTGGTCGTCGATCCGCTGGAATCGGCACGAGGCACAGCTCGCCGCCCAGTGACGACGCACCCTGCGGCCGCGCCCGACGCGGCCGCAGGAACGGCATGAATGGCGCGCCATCATTTATGTCGCAATTTCATCGTTCGAACGGGAACGATGGCGTGATCGGCGGGTTCGGCAGACGGACCACTGATCACAAGGGCGCATCCCATGGCCACAGTTTCGCGTTCCGGCCTGTCGGACAGCTCCCTGCTGGGCCTGGCGATCCTGAATTTCTTCCTGGCGGATGCGCGGGACGGGCTTGGCCCGTTCCTGGACGCCTTTCTGGCGACGCGCGGCTGGTCGCCGCTGACCCTGGGAGCGATCGCGACGGTCGGTGGGCTGATCGGCCTTGCCCTGACCCCGTTCGCGGGGGCGCTGGTCGACAGGTCGCACTGGAAACGTGCGCTGATCGCCGGCCCGGTGATCGTCATCACCGCGGGGGCGCTGCTGACGCTGCTGGTGCCTGATCCGGCCGTGGTCTGGGTCGGTACCATCGCCACCGCGGTGCTGGGCGTAGTCATCGCCCCCGCCCTGGCAGGGCTCAGCCTAGGGCTGGTCGGGCAGCGCGCCTTTCCGCGCCAGATCTCTCGCAACGAATTCTGGAACCACAGCGGCAACCTGGCATCGCTGATGGCCATCTATCTGGCCGTCAGCCTGTTCGGAGAGTTCTCGGTCGTCTGGCTGATGATCGTGACGGCGCTTGGGGCGCTGATCGCGTTGCGGATGATCCGCCCGGATCGGATCGACCATGACGTGGCACGCGGCATGGTCGGGGGCCGGGGTACGGACGACCATGCCCGGCCATCCGGCCTGTCGGTGCTGTTGCACAACCGCGGCCTGATCCTGCTGGCGCTGGTGATGATGCTGTTCCATTTCGGCAATGCCCCGATGAGCCGGCTGATCGCGCAGGAATTCTCGATCCAGCTGGGAACGCCTTTCCGCACGACGGCGCTGATCACCGGGGTTGCACAGGCGACGATGATCGCGGTGGCCGCGGCGACCCCGTGGCTGATCCGGCGTCTTGGGTTGCGGTCGTGCTTTCTCATCACGCTGTGCGCGCTGCCGCTGCGCGGCGTCCTGGCGGGGATGGTCCCGGATTTCTGGGTCGTGGTTCCGGTGCAGATGCTGGACGGGATCGGCGCCGGCATGCTGGGCATCCTGACCCCGGTTGCCGCGGAACGGCTGCTGGCCAAGACCGGGCGGTTCAATCTGGGCTTTGCGACGGTGATGACCGTGCAGGGGGTCGGGGCGACCTTCTCCAACGTCTTTGCCGGCTGGATCGTGTCTGGCCACGGCTATGGCATGTCCCATTTCATCGGCGCGGGCGTGGCCCTTGCGGCCTTGGCGGTGTTCCTGCTCTTCAGCCGGACCATCGCGCCGGGACCCCGGTCCGCGGACTGACCGGGCAGGGGAATGGCCTGATGCGTTGACTTTTGATGGTGAAAAGAACAAAACAGGAACTTACAGCCCTGTTCCGGTAACCCCATGTCTGCCTCCTCCGCCACGCTTTCCGCGCTTCGCAGTCGCATCTCGCATCTCGAGGGGCATGTGCAGGCCCATGCGGTGCTGCCCTTCGGGCTGCCCGAGCTGGACCGCCGCCTGCCCCAAGGCGGGCTGCCCCTGGGCTGTCTGCACGAGGTCGCGGGCAGCGGTGCGGGCGCCGATGACGGGGCCGCGGCCGCCTGCTTCGCGGCCGGCATCGCCGCGCGCCTGCCGGGTCAGGTCCTGTGGTGCGTGACGCGGGCGGACCTGTTCGCGCCGGGCTTGGCGCAGGCCGGTCTGACCCCCGACCGGGTCATCCATGTCGAGGCCGGGGACGAGACATCCGTCCTGGCCTGCATGGAGGAGGGGTTGCGCCATGGCGGCCTGGCCGCCGTCGTGGCCGAGATCGGGCGCCTGTCCATGACCGCCTCGCGCAGGCTGCACCTGGCGGCCAAGAACACCGGCACCACGGGCATCGCGCTGCGCCGCTGGCGGTGGCTGGCGGATGCCGACGACTTTGGCCAGCCCACCGCGGCGATGACGCGCTGGCGCGTGTCGGAACGCCCCTCAGTCGCGCTGCCGGTGCCGGGCCTTGGCCATGCGCTGTGGTTGGTGGAACTGATGCGCGCACGGGCGGGCGAGACCTTCGATCTGGAAGTGGAGGCATGCGATGGCACGGGTCATCTCGGTCTGCCTGCCGATGTGGCCGATCGACCGGCTGCGGCGGGTGGGCGATACGCCTTCGGATAGCGCGCCGCTGATCCTGTCGGGCCGGGCGGGCAGCCGCCGGGTGGTCACTGCCGCCTGCGACCGCGCGCTGGCGCTTGGGCTGCGGCCGGGCATGTCGGTCAGCAAGGCGCAGGCGATGGTCCCCGACCTGCGCGTCGAACCGGCCGACCCGGATGCCGACATGGCGGCGCTGGAACGGCTGGCCCTGTGGCTGATGCAGCGCTTCGCGCCCATCGTCGCGGTCGATCCGCCCGACGGGGTGGTGATCGAGGCGACCGGCACCGACCATCTGCACGGCGGAGAGGACGCGATGCTGCAGGCGATCCTGGGCCGGCTGACCCTGTCGGGCATCGTCGCGCGGCTGGCCATGGCCGACACGTGGGGCGCGGCCCATGCCCTGGCCCGCCACGGCACGAACCTGCCCATCGTCGCGACCGGCGACATGCAGGCGGCGCTGGCGCCGCTGCCTTTGTCCGCGTTGCGCCTGCCGCCCGCCATCGTCGGCGGGCTGCAGGATCTGGGCCTTGCGACCATCGCGGATCTGATCGCGGTGCCGCGCGCGCCGCTGACCCGCCGGTTCGGACCCCAAGTGATGCGCCGCCTGGACCAGGCCCTGGGCACCCTGGGCGAACCTGTGGACCCGCTGCGCCCTGCCGACCTGGTGACCGCACGCCGTGCCTTTGCCGAACCGATCGGCGCGGCCGAAACCATCGCCCGCTATATCGACAAGCTGGTCCGCGACCTGTGCCGCCAGCTGGAGGCGCGGGGCCTGGGCGCGCGGCGGCTGGACCTGATCTGCTGGCGCGTGGACAGCCGCGCCCAACCCGTGCGCGTGGGCCTGGCCGCGCCCCTGCGTGACCCCGCACGCCTGGTGCGCCTGCTGTGCGACAGGATCCCCACCATCGATCCGGGCTTCGGGATCGAGATCATGTCCCTGACCGCGACCCTTGCCGAACCCCTGGCCCCGCGCCAGACCGACAGCCTGCTGGAACCCGCGGCCCCCGACATGTCCAGCCTGATCGACAGCCTGACGAACCGGGTCGGCGCGCGTGCCGTCTATCGCCTGGCGCCGGTGGCCAGCGACGTGCCCGAACGGTCGGTCATCCGCGTGGCGCCGATGAGCGTCATCGCCGAGGGCTGGCCCGACCACTGGCCGCGCCCCTCGCGGCTGCTGGCGCGGCCCGAACCGATCGACACCATGGCCCTGCTGCCCGACCACCCGCCCCGCTGGATCGTCTGGCGCGGCGCCCGCCACGACGTCGAGGGCGCCGACGGGCCGGAACGCATCTTCGGCGAATGGTGGAAGCGCGATGCCGAAACCCGCGCGGTGCGCGACTATTTCCGCATCGAGGACCAGGCCGGGCGCCGGTTCTGGATCTTTCGCCAGGGCGACGGAGAGGACGTGACCACCGGGTCCCACAACTGGTTCCTGCACGGTGTCTTCGGATGAGCTATGTCGAACTGCAGGTGACCTCGCATTTCTCGTTCCTGCGCGGGGCGTCCTCCGCGCAGGAGCTGTTCGCCACCGCGGCGCTGATGGGCATGCGGGCGCTGGCCGTCACGGACCGCAACAGCCTGGCGGGCATCGTCCGCGCGTTCGAGGCGTCCAACGACACCGGCGTGCGGCTGATCGTCGGCTGCCGCCTGGACCTGCGCTGCGGCATGTCGGTGCTGGTCTATCCGATGGACCGCGCGGGCTATGGCCGACTGTGCCGTCTGCTGTCCCTGGGCAAGGCGCGGGCGGGCAAGGGGGCGTGCCACCTGGACTGGGCCGATGTGGCGGACCACGCCCAGGGCCTTCTGGCGGTCCTGGTCCCCGACATGGCCGATGACGACTGTGCGCTGCGCCTGCGCCGGATGCGCGAGGTCTTCGGCGATCGCGCCTATCTGGCGCTGACCCTGCGGCGGCGGCCCAACGATCCGCTGCGCCTGCATCGGCTGTCCCTGCTGGCCGCGCGGGCCGGGGTGCCGACGGTGGTCACCAACGACGTGCTGTTTCATGACCCCGACTGCCGCATCCTGCAGGACGTGATGACGGCGATCCGCCACAACACGACCGTCGACGCCTTGGGCTTTCGCCGCGAACGCCATGCCGACCGCCACCTGAAGACCCCGGCCGAGATGGCGCGCCTGTTCGCCCGCTATCCCGATGCGCTGGCCCGCAGCGCTCAGATCGCCGACCGCTGCCGATTCTCGCTCAAGGAGCTGCGCTATCAGTACCCCGAGGAACGCCCCGACCCCTCGGTCAGCCCGCAGCAGACGCTGGAGGCGCTGACCTGGCAGGGCGCGGCCGTCCGCTATCCGGACGGGACCCCGCCCAAGGTCGCGGCGACTCTGCGCCACGAACTGGCCCTGATCGCCAAGCTGGAATACGCGCCCTATTTCCTGACCGTAAACAACATCGTCCGCCACGCCCGCAGCCAGGGCATCCTGTGTCAGGGGCGGGGGTCGGCGGCCAATTCTGCGGTCTGCTTCGTGCTGGGCATCACGGCGATCGACCCCCAGGGCGGCAACCTGCTGTTCGAGCGCTTCATCAGCGAGGAACGCCACGAACCCCCCGACATCGACGTGGATTTCGAACACGAGCGGCGCGAGGAGGTCATCCAGTGGATCTATCGCACCTATGGCCGCGATCGCGCCGCGCTGACCGCCACCGTGATCCGCTACCGCACCAAGGGCGCGCTGCGCGACGTGGGCAAGGCCTTGGGCCTGCCCGAGGACGTGATCCGCGCCATCTCGGGCCAGATCTGGGCCTGGTCCGAGGACGGCGTGCCCGAAACCCTGCTGCGCGAGCTGAACCTGAACCCCGCCGACCGCCGCCTGCGGCTGACGCGGGACCTGGCGGCGCGGCTGCGCGGCACGCCCCGGCACCTGTCCCAGCATCCCGGCGGCTTCGTCCTGACGCAGGACCGGCTGGACGAACTGGTCCCGATCGAACCGGCCGCGATGCAGGACCGCCAGATCATCGAATGGGACAAGGACGACATCGACGCGCTGAGGTTCATGAAGCTGGACGTGCTGGCCCTGGGGATGCTGACCTGCATCGCGCGCTGCTTCGCCCTTTTGAACCGCCACAAGGGTCTGCGGCTGGACCTGGCCACGATCCCGGCCGACGACGAGGCGACATTCGACATGATCTGTCGGGCCGACACGCTTGGCACCTTCCAGATCGAAAGCCGGGCGCAGATGTCGATGCTGCCCCGGCTGAAGCCGCGCAGCATCGCGGACCTGACCATCCAGGTGGCCATCGTCCGGCCCGGCCCGATCCAGGGCGACATGGTCCATCCCTATCTGCGCCGCCGCGCCGGGCTGGAGGCGGTGGTCTATCCCAAGCCGGAACTGGAACAGGTGCTGGGCCGCACCTATGGCGTGCCGCTGTTTCAGGAACAGGCGATGCGCATCGCCATCGAATGCGCGGGCTTTACCCCCGGCCAGGCCGACATGCTGCGCAAGTCGATGGCGACCTTCAAGCTGAGCGGCGGAGTGTCGGCCTTTCGCGACCGCGTCATCGAGGGGATGATCGCCAACGGCTATGATCCCGAATTCTCGGAAAAGATCTTTCGCCAGCTGGAGGGGTTCGGCAGCTACGGCTTTCCCGAAAGCCATGCGGCCAGCTTTGCGTTGATCGCCTATGCCTCGGCCTGGCTGAAATGCTGGCATCCCGACGTGTTCTGCGCGGCGCTTCTGAACAGCCAGCCGATGGGGTTCTATGCCCCGGCCCAGATCGTGCGCGATGCGCGCGATCACGGCGTGGCGATCCGCCCCGTCTGCATCGCGCTGTCGGATTGGGACTGCACGCTGGAACCGGCGGGGCAGGGGTTCGCCGTCCGCTTGGGTCTGCGCATGGTCAGGGGGCTGGCCGAAACCCATGCCCGCGCCATCGTGGCCGCCCGGCCCGCCGCCACGGCCCAGGACCTGTGCCGCCGCGCGGGCGTGCCCGCCGCCGCCCTGACCCGCATCGCCGAGGCCGACGGCTTTCGCCCGACCTATGGCCTGGCGCGTCGCGAGGCGTTGTGGGCCATTCGCGGCCATCAGCCGGACCTGCCGCTGTTCGCCGCCATCCCCGCCCCGGAACCCGCCGTCGCCCTGTCCCCCATGCCCGCCGGACGCGAGGTGGTCCAGGATTACGCCCATACCGGCGTCACCCTGCGCCGCCACCCGCTGTCCTTCCTGCGCGACAGCCTGACCCGCCGCCGCATCCGCCCCTGTGCCGAGGCGATGGCCAGCGCCGACCGTCGCTGGATGCATGTCGCGGGGTTGGTGCTGGTCCGTCAGCGCCCCGGATCGGCCAAGGGCGTGATGTTCATCACGCTGGAGGATGAAAGCGGCATCGCGAACCTGGTGCTGTGGCCCAAGGTCTTTGACCGGCACCGGCGCATCGTCCTGGGTGCCAGCATGATCGGGGTCGAGGGCCGCGTCCAGCGCGCCGGAGAGGTGGTCCATCTGGTCGCCCACCGCCTGACCGACATGTCGGCAGAGCTTGCCTCCGTTGGCCGGCAGGGCGCCTTTCCGCTGCCGCACGGCCGCGGCGACGAATTCCACCGCGGCGCGCCGCCCCCCGATCCGCGCAGCCAGGGCCCCAAGCCCCGTCAGATCTATGTCCGCGACCTGCCGCGTGACGGGATCACCGTGAAGACCCGCGATTTCCGCTGACGGTCTGATCCTTGCGGGGCCATGACGTTTCTGTATAACATGAAGTATGGAAAAGAATCGCACCCTGGACGTCCTGTCCGCGCTGGCCCATGACATCCGCCTGGATGTCTTTCGTCTGCTGGTGCAGGCGGGGCCCGCGGGCATGGCGGCCGGCGACATCGCCACGCGGCTGGACATTCGCCCGAACACGCTGTCGAACAACCTGACCATCCTGACCGCCGCGGCCCTGGTCCGGTCGGTCCGCGAGGGGCGCTCGATCCGCTATTTCGCGCGAATGGACACGATGGGCGGCCTGCTGGGCTTTCTGCTGCAGGACTGCTGCGGCGGTCGCCCCGACCTGTGCCAGCCGGTACTGGACCAGATCGCCTGCACTTGCGGGCCCATGACACGCACGGATGCCGCCCCATGACCGAACCGTCCCCCGCACAGCCCAGCCCCCTGGGCGTGTTCGAACGCTGGCTGACCCTGTGGGTCGCGCTGGCGATGATCGCCGGGCTGGCCTTGGGCGCACTGGCACCCGGCGCCGTGCAGACCATCGCCGCGGCCGAGGTCGCCTCGATCAACCTCGTCGTCGCGGTGCTGATCTGGGCGATGGTCTATCCGATGATGGTCAGCGTCGATTTCGCGGCCATCGGCGGCGTCGCCCGGCAGCCCAAGGGCCTGCTGATCACGCTGGTGGTGAACTGGCTGGTCAAGCCCTTCACGATGGCGCTGCTGGCGGTGCTGTTCTTCGATCACGTCTTCGCCCCCTGGATCGCGCCGCAGGATGCGCAGCAATATATCGCCGGTCTGATCCTGCTGGGCGCCGCGCCCTGCACGGCGATGGTCTTTGTCTGGTCCCAGCTGACACGGGGGGACGCGACCTATACCCTGGTGCAGGTGTCGGTGAACGACCTGATCATGGTCGTGGCCTTTGCCCCCATCGTGGCCCTGCTGCTGGGCGTGACCGACATCGCGGTGCCGTGGCAGACGCTGGTCCTTGCAACCGTCCTCTATGTGGTGCTGCCGCTGGCGGCGGGCCTGCTGACGCGGCACTTCCTGCGCGACCCCGCCCGGATCGAGGCGTTCTCGGCGCGGGTCAAGCCCCTGTCGGTCCTGGGGCTGATCGCGACGGTCGCGATCCTGTTCGGCCTGCAGGGCCGGACCATCCTGGACCGCCCGGCCATCATCGCGCTGATCGCCGTGCCGATCCTGATCCAAAGCTATCTGATCTTTGCCATCGGCTATGGCGCGGCCTGGCTGATGCGCGTGCCGCACCGCATCGCGGCCCCCTGCGCGATGATCGGCACGTCCAATTTCTTCGAACTGGCAGTCGCGGTCGCCATCAGCCTGTTCGGCCTGAATTCCGGTGCCGCGCTGGCCACGGTGGTCGGCGTGCTGGTCGAGGTGCCGGTGATGCTGTCCCTGGTCGCCTTCGCCAACCGTACGCGGGGTCGGTTCCCGGACCTCTCTTCAGCCCCCGCACCGAAAGGACCTGCCCGATGAGCGATGCCGCGACCCTGAACCCCGATGCCTTTCGCCCGGTCCGGGCCGCCGACCTCGTGCCCGCCGCCCGCAGCAGCCATCCGCCACGGATCCTGATGCTGTATGGATCGCTGCGCGAGCGCAGTTTCTCTCGCTTCGCGACAGAGGAGGCCGCCCGCATGCTGACCGCCCTGGGGGCCGAACCGCGCATCTTCGATCCCCGCGGCCTGCCCTTGGCCGATGCGACCGAGGCCGACCATCCCAAGGTGGCCGAACTGCGCGACCTGGTCGGCTGGTCCGAGGGGATGGTCTGGTGTTCGCCCGAACGCCACGGCGCGATGACCGGGGTGATCAAGACGCAGATCGACTGGATCCCGCTGTCCCTGGGCGGCGTGCGCCCCACGCAGGGCAAGACGCTGGCGGTGATGCAGGTCTGCGGTGGCAGCCAAAGCTTCAACACCGTGAACCAGCTGCGCATTCTGGGCCGCTGGATGCGGCTGCTGACAATCCCGAACCAGTCCTCGGTCGCCAAGGCATGGGATGAATTCGACGACGACGGCCGCATGAAGCCGTCCCCCTATCACGACCGCATCGTGGACGTGATGGAGGAACTGGTGCGCTTTACCCTGCTGACCCGCGACATCCGCGATCAACTGGTCGACCGCTACTCGGAACGCGTCGAAAGCCACGAGGCGCTGTCGCGGCGGGTGAACCAGGGCCAGGCGGTCTGACGGGTCGTGCAGGCTTGACGGTGCCGCCGGGGTTGCCGACAGTCGGTCCGACCCGATCCCGGAAGGCACTCCATGGCACTGAAGATAGCGGTTCTTGACGACTACGCCGACGTGGCGCGCCGATATGCCGACTGGCCGCAGGGCGACGATGTCACGGTCTTTCACCGTACGATGACCGACCCCGCCGAACTGGCCGCGACGCTGGCGCCCTTCGACGTGCTGTGCGTCATGCGGGAACGGACGCCGCTGGACGGCGCGCTGATCCGCGCCCTTCCGAACCTCAAGCTGATCGTGACCACCGGGGCCCGCAACCTGTCGATCGATGTGGCCGCCGCGCAGGAACGCGGCATCACCGTCTGCGGCACGCAATCACGGGGGACGACCACCGCCGAATTCGTGATGGCGCTGATGCTGGCCCTGACCCGGCGCATCGTCCCCGAGGCCAATTCCGCCGCCGCCGGGGGCTGGCAGACGGGCATGGGCCGCGACCTGTCCGGGCTGACGCTTGGCATCGCGGGCTTTGGCCGCATCGGGCGCCAGGTCGCCACGCTGGCGCGGCCCTTCGGGGTCGAGATCCTGGCCTGGTCGCGCAGCCTGACGGCGGACCGGGCCGCGGCCGACGGGGTGCGCCACGCGCCCGATCTTGATGCGCTGCTGCAAGGATCGGACATCGTGTCGATCAACCTGGTGCTGTCCGACACGACGCGCGGCCTGTTCGGGGCGCGGGAACTGGCGCTGATGCGTCCGGACGCGCTGCTGCTGAACACCTCGCGCGGGCCGATCGTGCAGGTGGATCCGCTGCTGGCAGCGCTGCGCGCGGGACGCTTGGGCGGTGCCGCGCTGGACGTGCATGACGTCGAGCCGCTGCCCGACGGGGCGCCGGTCCTGGATCGCGACCTGATCGACAGCGGGCAGCTGCTGGTCACGCCGCATCTGGGCTATGTCAGCGACCAGACGTTCCGGATGTTCTACCGCCAGACCGTCGAGGCGGTCGAGGCCTGGAAGGCCGGCGGGCCGATCCGCGTCATCGGGGGCGGGCCGCAGGCTACTCCGTCAACCTGATCGAATATTCGTCGGCCAGCCATTCCAGCACGAAGCGGCGGGTGGCATCGTCGATGCGCGTCACGCTGGCGGCCAGGTGCTGGGCATCGTCGCCGACCAGCGACTGATAGGCGCCCAGGATCGCCGGCGCGCGCGCGATGTATTCGGGGTCGCTGCGCGCCGCGCGGATCGCCTGCAGCCAGGTCTCGCGGATCGCGGGCGGGGTGTCGCCGGGCAGGACCAGCATCTTCTGCGCCGCGAACCCTGCCGATGCAAAGACGCGATAGGCGTCGTATTCCGGCCCTGACGGCTGCGTGCCGTGCAGGTGCTCGTACAGCTCCTCCAGCGTGGGCAGGTCGGGGAAGGTCGGGTCGCGCCGGACGCTGCCATCGGCGTCCACGATTCCCCAGCTGAACAGCGGCACCGCATCGCCTGCGGCGACCATCGGCGCCACGTTCTGCAGATAGGCCGAGGTGGTCTGATAGTCGATATTGACCTCGTGAAGGCGCATCGCCTCCAGCCCGTCGTGCCGGCCGGTATAACCGAAGACATAGTTCGCATCCAGGCCCAGCACCCGGAAGGCCAGCATCGGCACGAGGTCCAACGAGGTGATCCCCTGGCTGGCAAAGACCAGCTGGTGGTCCTGAAGCGCCGCGATGTCGCGCCAGGATGCGACCCCCAGATCGCCCGCCACATAGACCACGCCGCCCGTGGGCGATGCCATCAGCACCGACCAGTCGTCGAAATCGTACCGCACGCGGAAATCGCCCAGCAGATAGGCGAACAGCGACGATCCCGACGTGCCCAGCAGGCTGAGCCCGTCGGCCGACGCGTCTTCGGCGAAGGCGTTCGAGCCGCGCGTGCCGCCGCTGCCCGGTTCGTTGCGCACCACGATCGAGGGCTGCCCCGGCAGGTGACGCGCCAGCAGCGGCGCGTGGAACCGCGCCCAGACATCCGACCCCCCGCCCTGAGAGAACGGGATGACCAGTTCGACCGTCTGGCCGGCAAAGTCGACATCCTGAGCCGTGGCCGCGCGCGGCGACAAAATCGCCATCGCGGCGGTGACGCAGATCATCAGCGCGCCGGCAAAGCCGTGCGCGGTCGGTGCGTGTCGCATGGCTTGCCTCCCTGGCGTGGCGACCTTGCGGCCGTCTCTCCCTGCTGCGTCATGTTTAGGGGCTGTATCTTCGCCGATCCACCCCCTAAGAGGGAAAAGTCCCCCGAGCCGAGGCGAAGGCCATGCGGATCGTCCTGATCGAAGACAACCAGATGCTGGCCCGCGCGGTCGAGCAGGCGCTGCGCGAGCAGGGCCATTCCGTCGACTGGCTGGCCGACGGGCAGGATGGGCTGGACTTCCTGACCCATGACGGCGCCGATCTGGCCATCGTCGACATGAACCTGCCGCGGCTTGGCGGCTTGGACGTGATCCGCCGCACCATCGCAATGGACCTGGACATCCCGGTGCTGGTCCTGACCGCACGCGACAGGCTGGAGGACCGGGTGGCGGGGCTGGATGCCGGGGCCGACGACTACATGACCAAGCCCTTCGAGATGGCAGAGCTGTGCGCACGCGTCCGTGCCTTGGGCCGGCGCCGCGGCAAGCGCGGTCAGATGGTCGAGACGATCGGCGGGCTGTCCTTCGACCGCGCGGGGCGCCGCCTCAGCGGGCCCGACGGGGTGATCGAGCTGTCCCGCCGGGAGCTGGCCCTGTGGGAGGCGCTGTTCGACAACGCCGAACGCGTTGTCGCGAAATCGGCCCTGTGCGACAGCATCTACGGCACCGGCGCGGACGTGGACGTGAACGCGGTCGAACTGCTGGTCTCGCGGCTGCGCCGCAAGATCGACGGCGGCGCGGTGCAGATCCGGTCGATCCGCGGGCTGGGCTATATCCTGCAGCAGGACGGGCCCGCATGACCGCGCCCGACGGTCGCGCGGTCAGCCTGCGGACGCGGCTGTTCGTGCTGATCGTGGTGCCGCAGTTCGTGCTGGCGGTCCTGGCCAGCGTGGTGCTGCACTGGATGGCGCGAGACATGTCGCGCAATCTCTATGACGACACGCTGAAGGTGGTGGCCCATGCCGTCGCGCGCGAGGTCATGGTGACCAAGGGCGACCTGATTGCGGAATCGCTGCTGACATCGCTGCAGGGCGCGATCGGGGACCCGCTGTTCTATCAGGTGCACGCGGCGGGCGGGCGCTTCATCGTGGGGCGCACCGATGCGCCGCCCATCCCGGCGGGCCGCGAATACCCCGAGGCCGTGCCCGTCTTCTACAACGCCGTCTACAACGACCAGCCGGTCCGCGCGGTGGTGCTGCGCGAATACATCACCGATCCCGAACTGGACGGCTGGACGACCGTGCGCGTCTGGCAGACCGTGACCCGGCGCGAGGCGCTGACCCTGCAGATGCTGGGACAGGCGGCAGCAGTCGTGGCGCTGATGGTGGCCCTGGGGGCGGCGCTGGTCTGGTTCGGCATCAATCGCGGCCTGTCGCCGCTGACCGACCTGCGCGACGCGGTCGCCCTGCGCAATCCCCAGGAGCTGCGCCCGATCCGCCGCCGCGTCCCGCGCGAGGTCGTGCCGCTGGTCGCGACGATCAACGGGCTGTTCCAGCGGCTTGGCGCGGAACTGGACCGGCGGCGGGCGTTCATCTCGAACGCGGCGCATCAGTTGCGCAACCCCGTGGCCGCGATCCAGGCGCAGGCGGAATCCGCGCTGCACGCGCGATCGGATGCCGACCGCCAGCAGCGGCTGACCGACCTGCACGAACTGTCCCGCCGCCTGTCGCGCCTGACCCAGCAGATGCTGCGGCTGGACGCGGCCAGCGACGCGCTGGACGCGCAGGGCGGCGCCCCCGCCGATCTGGCGCAGATCGTGGCCGAGGTCGCGCGCCGCCATGTTCCTGCGGCCCTGCGCCGCGACGTCGACCTGTCCCTGGACGGGGTCGAGGGGTCGCTGCCCGTGGCCGCGAACCCCGTCCTGCTGGAGGAGGCGGTCGACAACCTGATCGACAATGCCCTGAAATACGGCACCCCCCAGGGCAGCGCGCTGCGGCTGGAACTGTCGCGCGACGGGGGCATGGCCGCGCTGCGCGTGCGCGACCAGGGCGACGGCATCCCCGCCCAACTGCACGACGCGGTGTTCGAGCGATTCTTTCGCGTCAGCACGGCGGATGACGGCGGATCGGGGCTGGGCCTGCCCATCGTGCGCGCCATCGCCCGGCGCGCGGGCGGCGACGCGCGGGTCGAACCGTCCGACCGCGGCTGCGTCATCCTGCTGACGCTTCCCTTGGCAGCGGCTGATGCCCCAACGGGCAGAAAAAGTTAACGCGGCGGCATCCTGACAGTCTTTGGACAGCTTCATGTGCGATGACTGTCCCGTTCGCCCGGCGCCCCAGGTGCCGGACCAATGGGAGGAATAAAAACATGCAAGCAACACTGCGTCGCCTCAAGGGCGCCGTCGCCGCCGCATTCGTGGCCGCCAGCCTGACCGCAGCCCCCGCCACCGCGCAGGACGTCGATTTCTCGGGCCAGACCGTCGAATGGTGGGTTCCCTTTTCGGAAGGCGGCGGTTCGGATGTCTGGGCGCGTTTCTTCGCCCCCTACCTGTCGCGGCATCTGCCCGGCAATCCCAACGTGATCATCCGCAACGTCCCCGGCGGCGGCTCGATCACCGGAACCAACGAATTCGCGGCCCGCGCGCGTCCGAACGGCCTGCAGCTGCTGGGCACGTCGGGTTCGACGCAGTTCCCGTTCCTGCTGGGCGACACGCGCGTCCGCTATGACTATGCCGATTTCGAGCCGGTGCTGGTCTCGCCTACGGGTGGCGTGGTCTACATCCCGGCCAGCGCCGGCGTGGCCGACGCGTCCGAACTGGGCAAGCTGGCCGACACCGAGCTGGTCTATGCCAGCCAGGGCGCGACCTCGCTGGACCTGGTGCCGATGCTGGCCTTCGAGGTGATGGGCCTGAACGTGCGCCACGTCTTCGGCATGACCGGGCGCGGCGACGGCCGCCTGGCGTTCGAGCGTGGCGAAGCCACGATCGACTATCAGACCTCGTCGGCCTATCTGACGAACGTGGCACCCCTGGTCGAGGAAGGCTCGGCCGTGCCGCTGTTCTCCTACGGGGTGCTGGACGCGGAAGGCAACGTGCAGCGCGACCCGTCCTTCCCGGACATCCCGCATTTCGTCGAAGCCTACGAGATGATGCACGGAGAGCCGCCCTCGGGCGTGGCCTTCGAGGCGTACAAGGCGTTCTTCAGCTCGGGCTTTGCCGCGCAGAAGCCCGCGATGCTGCCCGGCGGCACGCCCGAGAACATCGTGCAGGCCTATCGCGACGCATTCGCCGCCGCGGTCCAGGATCCGGAGCTGATCGCCAGTTCGGGCGAGGTGCTGGGCGACTATGACCAGGCCGTGGGCGACGAGGTCGTTGATCTGTACAAGGTCGCGACCACCATCGACCCCGAGGCCCGCGAATGGGTCCGCACCTATCTGAGCGAGAACCACAGCGTGATGCTGGACTGACCTGACCCGCGGGCGGCACGCGACACGCGCGCCGCCCGCCCCCCGTTCCGACCGCGCCACGATGCCGCTGCGACACGCAGTCCGGGCCCGGGTGCGGCCGGTTCCCCGCAAACCGGGTGATCGCCCCCGGCGGCATGCCGCCGCGTCATGCGACGCGCGTGCTGCACGGCGCCATCACCCCATCAGAAGGTCCAAGGGCTTACCATGGTCACTGACGCGATACTTTCTGCGCTCGGCACTGTGCTGACGTTCCAACATATCCAGTACCTGATGATCGGCGTCCTGACCGGCCTGGTCGTGGGCGTCCTGCCCGGCCTTGGCGGCATCGTCGGGATGTCGCTGCTGCTGCCCTTCGTCTATGGCATGGAACCGACGCTGGCGCTGGCGATGCTGATCGGCATCCTGCCGGTCCTGTCCACATCGGACACCTTCGCCTCGATCCTCATGGGGATCCCGGGGTCGTCGGCCTCGCAGGCGACGATCCTGGACGGCTTTCCGCTGGCCAAGAAGGGCCAGGCGGCCCGCGCGCTCAGCGCGGCATTCTCGGCCTCGTTCATCGGCGGTCTGTTCGGGGCGCTGGTCCTGACGGTCTGCGTGCTGATCGCGCGCCCGCTGATCCTGTCCTTCGGCGCGGCCGAACTGTTCATGCTGACCATGTTCGGCCTGTCGATGGTCGGCGCGCTGTCCGGCTCCAGCCTGGCCAAGGGCGTCGCCGCCTGCGCGGCGGGGCTTGCGCTTGGCGCGGTCGGCGCGGCGCCCGCCACCGGCGAATACCGGATGGAGTTCGGCTCGCTGTATCTGATGAACGGCGTCCCGCTGGTCATCGTGGGCTTGGCGCTGTTCGCCATCCCCGAGATCGGTGACCTTCTGCGCCGCAACAGCTCGATCGCGCAGGAAGGCTCTGCCATCGGCGCCGGCTGGTCGCAGGGGCTGAAGGACACCTGGATGTACCGCTGGCTGACGCTGCGGCTGGCGGCGCTTGGCGCGATGCTGGGCATGATCCCGGGCCTGGGCGGATCGGTCGTCGACTGGATCGCCTATGGCCACGTCGTGCAGACCTCGCGCGACAAGAGCCAGTTCGGCAAGGGCGACATCCGCGGCGTCATCGCGGTGGAATCGACCACCGCCTCCAAGGATGGCGGCGGCCTGGTGCCGACCCTGCTGTTCGGCATTCCCGGGTCGGGGTCCATGGCGATCTTCCTGGCCGGCATGATCCTGATCGGCCTGCAGCCCGGCCCGTCGATGGTCAGCACCAACCTGGACGTGACCTACACGATCGTCTGGTCGCTGGCGATCGCCAACGTCCTGGGCACGGCGCTGTGCATCCTGCTGGCGCCCGCCATCGCCAAGGTCACGGTCGTGCGCTATCCCCTGGTCGCGCCGTTCATGATCCTGGTCATCACCTTTGCCGCGTTCCAGCCCAACCGCTCGCTCTATGATCTGGTGGCGCTGGTGGTGCTGGGCGTCGTCGGCATGATGCTGCGCCGGTTCGGCTGGCCGCGCCCGGCCTTCCTGATCGGCTTCGTTCTGGCCACGCAGGCCGAACGCTATCTGTACCAGGCGCTGCAGTTCTCGGGGTGGAACGCGTTCCAGCGTCCCATCGTGCTGATCATCGGCGCGATCATCCTGCTGTCCGTCGGCTTCAGCATGTATTCCCAGAAGAAGAGCGGCAGCAAGATCGAGGTCGAGGGCAAGTCCGCCGCGACCCTGACCCAGCCCATGTGGCCGCAGATCGCCTTCACCCTGGGCATCATGGCGCTGTTCGTCTTCACCTTTATGGAGACGATCAACCTGTCGCAGCTGGGCCGCATCTTCCCGGTCAGCATCGCGGTCGTGGGCATGGCCACGGCGGCCATGGTCCTGTGGCCGCAGATCCGCGGCAACCGGTCCAGTGGGGCGGTCTTCGACGCGGAATCCAAGGAGGTGTCGGACCAGCTGGGCCCGATGACGCCGCTGAAATACATCGGCTGGCTGGTGGGCTTTGTCGCCACCATCGCGCTGGTCGGCTATTTCCTGGCGGTCGTGCTGTTCTTCGTGGCGTTCCTGCGCATCGTCGCCAGGTCTGGCTGGGTGCAGACCCTGCTCTTGACGCTGATGGGGGCGATTATCCTGCTGATCCTGACATCGGCGCTGAATCTGATCCTGCCCGAGGGGCTGCTTCAGAACCACTTCTACGACCGGCTGCCCTGGCCGCTGGTCTCTTGACGAAAGCTTGGCCCGCACCGAAAGGCGCGGGCCATTCCTGTTGAACGAACGGAGGAACAACATGGCCAAACAGCACGGCATTCCCGTCATCATCATGCGCGGCGGCACCTCGAAGGGGCCGTATTTCCGCACCGACGACCTGCCTGCCGACACCGCCGCGCGCGACCGCGTGCTGCTGGCGGCGATGGGATCGCCCGATGCGCGCCAGATCGACGGTATCGGGGGCGCGGACACGCTGACCTCCAAGGTTGCGATGGTGCGTCCCTCCGCGCGCGAGGGGGTGGATGTCGACTATCTGTTCGCCCAGGTCTCGGTGACCGAGGCGGTGGTGGATACCGGGCCGTCCTGCGGCAACATCCTGGCCGGCGTCGGTCCCTTTGCCATCGAACGCGGCATGGTCGCGGCGACCGGCCGCGAGACGCGCGTCGTCATCTATAACGAGAACACCGCCAGCCGGATCGAGGCCGTGGTCAGCACCGATGACGGTGCGGTCGATTACGACGGCGATCAGGCCATCGCCGGGGTGCCCGGCACGGCCGCCGCGGTGCGGCTGAACTTCATGGACATCGTCGGGTCCAAGACCAGCGGGCTGCTGCCTTCGGGCCATCTGCTGGAACAGATCGACGGAATCGACGTCACGCTGATCGACGTGGCGGTGCCGATGATGATCCTGCGCGCGGCGGACCTGGGCAAGACCGGCTATGAGACCCCCGCCGAACTGGACGCCGACCGCGACTTCTTTGCCCGGCTGGAGGCGATGCGGCTGGAGGCCGGGCGCCGCATGGGCCTGGGCGACGTGACCGGAAAGGTCATCCCCAAGGTCGCGATCCTGGCCGCGCCGCGCGACGGCGGCCATGTCGCCGCGCGCTATTTCGTGCCGCACAAGGCGCATGCCGCCTTCGCGGTGACCGGCGCGCTGTGCGTGGCGACGGTGTCGGTCCTGGAGGGGTCGGTCTCGGACGGGCTGGCGCAGCGCCCGGAGGGAGAGGACCGCGAGATCCTGATCGAGCATCCAAGCGGCATGATCGACGTGGCCCTGCGCACCAGCGGCCGGGGCCACGACCTGCAGGTGGTCAGCGCCGGCGCGATCCGCACCGCGCGCAAGCTGGTCACCGGAGAGGTCTTCGTCCCCGCGGCCGCCTTGGCCGGGGCATAGGCCCGCCCCTAGACGACAAAGGCCCCGGCATCGCAGCCGGGGCCTTTTTCATGCGCGGGGATGACGGATCAGCGGGTCTTTTCCAGCTTCCCGGCCTCGGCCACCAGCGCGGTGAAGCGGAAGAAGCCGTGGATCATCTTGGAGAAGGGCATCAGCAGGAACAGCGTCATGACCGTCGCCAGGTGGACCGCCAGCAACGGGCCGACCGCGCCCGTGCCCGTGGCCGCATAGAGCGCAAGCCCCGTCGCCGCCACCGCGCCCAGCAGCACGATGAAGGCCATCTCTCCGCCCCAGACCCGGCGCGCGCCCAGGTCGGGATCGGCGCGTAGCTTCAGCGCGGCCAGCCCGATCGCGCCCGCGACCATCGCGATGCCGCCCGGCACGCCCAGCAGCTTGGGCGGCGCCCAAAGCGGATAGGGGGCGTACCAGCCGAAGACGTAATGCAGGATCGTGCCCGACGATGTTGCGGCAAAGCAGGCCAGGAACCCCCACATCATCAGCTGATGCGCGATGCGGCGTTTCTGGCTGAAGCGGTCGCCATCCTCGAAGTTGCAGCCGTCGCCATGGCCGCCGTTCAGGTTCTTCATCCGCCCGGCCATGTCGCTCGCCTTGGCCAGGTGGCGCAGCCGGACCCGCCCGCCGCCGACCTCGCGCCAATAGTCGCGCAGCGACAGCCCGATCAGCGCCAGGGGCGCGACGAAGGCGGGGATGAAGATCGCGATCATCATATTGTGCGCCATGTAGGCATAGAACCCCTCGCCCCCGGTCGGGCGCGTCGCCGCGATCAGCGCGAAGAACAGCGTCAGCGCGACGACCAGCAGGCCCGCCATGGCGACGCCGCGTTCATGGAACATCCGGGCCAGCGCCTGCGGGCGCGCCAGGCGTTCCCAGCTGTCCTGGCGGACCTCGGCCAGGGCGGCGGGGATGTTCAGGTCGAATTCATGGGGCGCGGTGTACTGGCAGGCGTAATGGCAGCCGCGGCAGTTGTGGCACAGGTTCGACAGATGCGTCAGGTCGCCGTCGGCAAAGGCCTTGCTGCGCGTCATGGCGGGAAAGACCGAACAGAACCCCTCGCAGTAACGGCAGGCGTTGCAGATCTCGATCTGGCGGCGGGCCTCCTCGGTGGCGGTCAGCGGGGTGGTTGCGGCGAAATCAAGCGACATGGGCGGCGGCCTCCTTGCCGGCGATGCGTCCGAAGACGGTTCCGATGGTCATTCCAAAGCCTGCTAGATAGCCCTGGCCCAGGATCGAGCCCGCCATGATCTCTCCGGCGGCCCACAGGTTGGTGATCGGCCCGTCGGGCGTATGGACCTGCGCGCTGTCGGACACCTTCAGGCCCAGATAGGTGAAGGTCACGCCGGGGCGCAGCTGATAGCCATAATAGGGCGGCGTATCCAACGGGCGGGCCCAGTTCGTCTTCTGGATGTCCAGCCCCTCGGTCGCCATCCCGTCCAGCTCTGTCGGGTGGAACGTGCCGGGGCGGCAGGCGGCGTTGAAGGCCGAAACGGTGGTCTGCACCGCGGCGGGGTCCAGCCCCATCTTGGCGGCCAGTTCGGGGATCGTGTCGGCCACGATGGGGGGAAAGACCGACGGCATGAACAGGTTGATCGACTTGGCATCGATCAGCGCATAGCCGACCTGGTCGGGCTGGGCCGCGACCAGGCGGCCCCAGATCGCATAGCGCTTGGGCCAGGTATCCTCGCCCTCGTCATAAAAGCGCTGGCCGTCGCGGTTCACCACGATCGAGAAGGGCACGCAGTCCAGGCGCGTGACGATGCCGCCGTCGTATTTCGGTGCGCGCCCGTCGATGGCCACGGCGTGGCACTGCGTTGGGTCGCCCACGCTGTCGGCGCCCTGGTCCAGCATGTCCTTCAGCACGACGCCGCGGTTATAGGGCGTGCCCCGGATCAGGAAGTTGCGCGCCGACGGCCCCCAGGCCCGCGCCAGCCAGTCCAGATCCGCCTGGAACCCGCCCGATGCCAGCACGAAGGCCCGCGCGCGGATGGTGACCGGCGGGGCCTCGGCGATCTCGACGTCCAGATGGCTGATGGCCTGGCCCTCGCGGTGGACATGGCGGACCTGCGCCTCATAGACGATGGTGACGCCCAGGTCGGCGGCGGTGTTGTAATAGGCGTTCACCAGCGCCTTGCCCCCGCCCAGGAAGAAGGCGTTGGTGCGCGACAGCGACAGGGTGCCCGACAGGGACGGCTGAAAGCGGACCCCGTGGTCCTGCATCCAGGGCAGGCACTCCTCGGAGGTGCGGATGGTCATGCGCGCCAGGTGTTCGTCGGTCTTGCCCTTGGTGACCAGCATCAGGTCGTTGAAGTATTCGTCCTCTTCATAGGCGCCGGTCAGCGGCGACATCGGGCCGCGATGCATGCAGCGGAAGTTGCGCGTGTGCCGCGAATTGCCGCCACGATAGGGCAGGGGCGCGCCCTCCAGGATGATGACCCGGGCACCGGCCTCGGCCGCGGTGATCGCGGCGCACAGCGCGGCATTGCCGCCGCCGACCACCGCGATGTCGTAAAGGTCGCTGTATCGGGTCATTCGTCCTCCATCGGTATTTCACGGCCGCGCATGGCGCGGATGCGCGCGTTCAGGGCGGCCTCGACATGGGCGCGCATCGCGGCCTCGGCCGCGTCGCCGTCATGGGCGGCGATTGCGCGGATCACGGCGGCATGCTCGGCCGCCGCGGCCTCGGGGCGGGTCGGATCGGCCAGCGTCGTGGGCCCCAGGATCAGCAGCGTCTTTTGCAGCGCGCTCATGGTCTTGACCAGGAACCGGTTGCGCGCGGCGTCCAGCAGGGTGCGGTGGAACTGGCGGTTCAGCTCCTGCGCGGCGGCGCCCGGTTCGCTGGCGGCCAAGGCGTCGTTCAGCTCGGTCAGCTCGACCACCTCGACGCGCTGCGCCATCCGCGCGGCCAGGCGCGAGGCCGTGCCCTCGAGGACCGACCGCATCTCGTACAGCTCGATCACCTCGGCATAGTCCAGGTTGCGGATCGTGGCCCCCTGGCGCGCCTGGTGGGTGACCAGGCCGTCGGCCTCCAGCTGCCGGATCGCCTCGCGCACCGGCGTGCGCGAGATGCCCAAACGCTCGGCCAGTTCGGTCTCGCGCAGTCGGGCGCCGGGCAGCAGCTGCCCCGACTTGATGTCGGCCAGCAGGCGGCGATAGGCGGATTGCCCCTGGGGGCCGTCGGTGTCGTCGGTCATGGGCCTGCAGATCCTTGTTGCATCCTGCTGCATACAGTTGGATACATAAAGCGTCAACAAGGAGAATGCCATGACGCAGCCCGACCGTTCCATGTTGTCGTTGCTGGTCCCGCGGGCCGGCACCCTGATGCTGGCGCTGGCGGGCGCGGCGACATTCCACCTGCTGGGACTGCCGCTGCCGTTCCTGTTCGGGCCGATGTCGTTCTGCCTGGCGGCGGCGCTGACGGGCGCGCGGCTGCGCGGGATGGGACCGGTCTCGGTCGGGGCGCGGACCATCCTGGGGGTCGCCGTCGGCGCGTCGATCACCCCCCAGGTCGTCGCGCAGATCCCGCAGATGGCACTCAGCGTGGCGCTGGTCCCGGTCTATGTGCTGCTGATCGGCCTGATCGGGGTGCCGTTCTTTCGCAGGCTGGGGTTTGACCCGGCCACGTCCTATTACGCCGCCATGCCCGGCGGGCTGCAGGACATGGTCATCTTCGGGCAGGAGGCCGGGGCCGACGTCCGGGCGCTGTCCCTGATCCACGCCACCCGCGTCGCGGTGCTGGTCACCATCGCGCCGGCGATCCTGGTCTGGCTGTACGATGCGCCGCTGACCGGGGCGATGGGCGCGCCGCTGCGCGATTTCGGCGCGGGGCAGCTGGGCTGGATGGCGGTATCCGCGATCGTCGGCTGGAAGGGCGGCGAGTACCTGGGGCTGTTCGGCGCCTCGATCCTGGGTCCGATGATCACCACCGCCGCCCTGTCGATGGCCGGCATCATCACGCAGCGCCCCCCGGCCGAGGCGATCATGCTGGCGCAGCTGTTCATCGGCATCGGCATCGGCGTGCAGTATGTCGGCGTCACGCTGCGCGAGCTGCGGATGTTCGTGCTGTCGGGGCTGGCCTTCGTGATGGTGCTGGCGGTGCTGGCCGCGGCCTTCACCGAATTCGTGGTCCTAACCGGCCTGGCCCGCCCGCTGGAGGGGTTCCTGGCCTTTGCCCCCGGCGGGCAGGCCGAACTGACGGTGCTGGCCATCGTCGTGGGTGCCGACCTGGGCTTTGTCGTGCTGCACCATCTGACGCGGATCGTCGTGGTCATCACCGGCGCGCCGCTGATGGCGCGCTATATGGGCGTGCCGCGGCCGGTCCGGCGCCGACCCTAGCCGGGCGTCGTCCCCGCCACGTCCTGCGTGACGATGAAGCCAAGCGCCGACAGGCTGTGGCGCACCTTGTTCAGATGCGCCTCCATCTGCAGGGCGGCGCCGGCATGGTCGCCCGCCTCGATCAGGTCCAGGATCGCCAGATGTTCCCGCGACTGCCGGTAATAGCGTTCGCGGTCGTCCATCGCACGATAGGTCAGCAGCCGGCGGACCCGATTTACCCGCATCAGCGCCTGAAGCATGAAGGGATTGCCCGCCCCGGCCATGACCGCCTCATGGAACTGCGCACCGCGCAGGTACAGGGCGTCGGGCGGCGCGCGGTCGATCGTGCCGTCCAGCAGGTCGTGCTCGACCCGGCGCAGGCGGGCGATGTCGCCTTGGGGCAGGTGATAGCGGGGCAGGCGCAGCGCCGCGGGTTCCAGGATCAGCCGCATCTGCGTGGTATGGTCCAGCGCGTCTGGCGCGGTCAGTTCGGTGTTGATGTTCCAGCCATAGCCCGCGCGCTTCTCCGCGATCCCCTCGCGGATCAGCCGCCCCATCAGGTCCGAGGTCTGCCGCCGTGTCAGCGCAAAGCGGTCGCGGATCTGCTGCTCGGTAACCTGCGGACCGATGGCCTGTTCCGTCAACAGGACCGCCAGGCGCAGATAGGCCGCATGGACCGGATCGGGCGGCGCGGCCGGTGCCGCGGGCCCGTTTCCGCGCACGAAGAAGCCGCGGTTCGGTTCGTGCCGGACATGGCCGCTCTCTGCCAGTTCCTTCAGGGCCTGCTCGACCGGCCAGCGCGACACCGCGAACCTTCGGGCCAGATCGGCAGTGCGCAGATGCGTGCCCTCGGTCAGAGATTCGGCGGTGATATGCGCCGCGATGTCGGCGGCTAGATGTGGGCCGATGCGGCTGCGTGACGGGGGCGTGGGGGACAAATGCGGGGCCTTTGTTTGGGTTCGCCCGATCTAACACACGCGGTCGTCGTCTTCACTATTGCATTTTAACGACCGCAAATGGATAAATTGCGCGACAGCGAAAGGACCGCGCATGCTGCAGGAAAGCCAAGTCTTCACCGAAGCCGGTCTGACGTCTGCGGTCGCCGCGATCTTCGCGGCCCATGACGTGCCCCAGGCCGACGCGCGGCGGGTTGCCGAATGCCTGGTGCTGGCAGATCTTCGCGGGGTGTCGTCACATGGCGTGTCGCGCGTCCCGATCTATCTGGATCGGCTGCGTCGTGGGCTGGTCAAGGCCAGGCCCTGTATGGTGCTGGACCGCCCGGCCTCGGTCGCGGCACGGCTGGATGCGGATGACGCGCTTGGCTTTGTCGCCGCGACCCGTGCCATGGCCGAAGCGGTCGGCATTGCGCGCGACCATGGCATGGGCATGTGCGCGGTGCGGCGGTCGACGCATTTCGGTATGGCGGCAAGCTATCTGCTGCAGGCGACGGATGCGGGAATGGCGGCCTTCGTCTTCACCAACGCGTCCCGGGCGATGCCGATCTGGGGCGGGCGGGCGCCGTTTCTGGGAACCAGCCCCTTCGCCTTTGCCGCGCCGGCGGGTGATCGTCCGATCGTCCTGGACATGGCGCTGTCGGTCGTGGCCCGCGGCAAGGTGCGCCGCGCCGCCGCCCGCAACGAACCGATCCCGCTTGGCTGGGCGCTGGATGCCGACGGAAACCCCACCACGGATGCGCAGAAGGGATACGAGGGCGTCGTGCTGCCGCTGGCCGGCGCCAAGGGGTCGGGGCTGTCCCTGATGATGGAGATCATGGCGGGGGTGATGTCAGGCGCAGCCTTCGGGGGGGCGGTGGGCAATCAGTACAGCGATTTCGACGCCCCCCAGAATGTGGGCCACGTCTTCCTGGCCTTCCGCCCGGACCTGTTCCTGGAAACCGGCCAGTACGAGGCGCGGATCGAGGAGCTGATCCGCCGCGCCAGGGACCAGCCCCGCGCCGCCGGCGTGGACCGGATCATGATGCCCGGAGAGATCGAGGCGCGCGCGACCCAGATCCGCAGGCGCGACGGCATCCGCCTTGACGGCGAGGACCTGCGCCTGCTGGCGCAGGAGGCGGCGCGCGCGGGTGTCACACTGAAGCCGTGACAGGCGCCCGCCTCGGGGCCGCAGCGGGCATTTCCCGACGAAGGAACCACGACATGAGATCAACCAGACGACGGAACCTGGCGACTGCGCTGCTGGCCACGATGGCCATTCCCGCCGCCCCCGCGCGCACAAGGTTGACCTTGCCGGGCAGCAGATGGGATGGGTAATCCCCCTTGGCGCGGGCGAACCGATGCCTTGGCTCGGCTCTCCGCCCCCTGTTTATGCCGCTATCTGCCAGGCCAGCTGGCGGTCTTCATCCGCAATTTGTCCGGTGGTGGATTGAGCACCGGTACAAACCAGTCCGCAGCGCGACCATCACCTGCATCCGCGATCTGCGGTGCGGACGGCCTAGCGCGATCCCTGCCTGCTGGCACGACTTGCCGCTGGTGAGCGACCGCGGCGACTGTCTGAGCACGTGCCGCGCCGGCAACAGATGCTGGCTTGGCACCTTGCCGGACAACGCCCGCCGCATTGACCCTTCCTAGAACGGAGATCCTTCATGACCCCATCCGACCCTGTCACGCTTCTGGTCCTGGACGGCGACGGCATCAGCCCCGAAATCACCGCGGCGACGCTGGACGTCCTGGACGCGGTGCAGGACCGGACCGGCCTGCGGTTCCGCCTGGACCGCGCCCAGGTCGGGCTGCGGCCGCTTGCGGCGCAGGGCACGACCTTTCCCACGGGCCTGCTGGACCGGGCCCGCGCGGCGGACGGGGTGATCCTGGGGCCGGTGTCGCACAACGACTATCCCCCCGAGGCACAGGGCGGCGTCAATCCGTCGGGGCATCTGCGCAAGCACCTGGACCTGTTCGCCAACATCCGCCCGGCCCGGTCCCACCCCGATTTTCCGGCCCGCTGCGGCGTACCCGTCGACCTGGTGATCGTGCGCGAGAACACCGAGGGCTTTTACGCCGACCGCACGATGTTCGCCGGCACCGGAGAGTTCATGCCGACCGAGGACGTGGCCATCGCCATGCGCAAGGTGACGCGCCAGGGTTCGACCCGCATCGCCGAGGCGGGGTTCCGGATCGCGCGCCAGCGGGGCGGCCGGCTGACCGTCGTCCACAAGGCCAACGTCCTGCGCATCAGCGACGGCCTGTTCCTGTCCTGCACGCGCGCCGTGGCACAGTCCTATCCCGATGTCGCGGTCGAGGAGGTGCTGGTCGACGCCATGGCGGCCCTGCTGGTGCGCGACGCGTCGGCCTTCGACACCATCGTGACCACCAACATGTTCGGCGACATCCTCTCTGACCAGGCGACCGAGATCGCGGGCAGCATCGGCCTTGCCGCATCGCTGAACGCCGGAGAGTCCCATGCCATGGCGCAGGCCCAGCACGGATCGGCGCCGTCGATCGCGGGCCAGGACCGCGCGAACCCGGCATCGCTGATCAATTCGACCGCGATGCTTCTGCGCTGGCTGGGCGATCGGCGCGGCGACTCCGCCCTGGGGGCCGCGGCCGACCTGATCGAGGATGCCGTGGCCCGCGTCATCGCCGTGCCTGCCTGGCGGACCGGCGACCTGGGCGGGCCGCTTGGCACCGCCGCCTTTGCCGCGCGCATCGTCGACACCATCCGCAACCCCGGAGCCACCCATGACCGATGACGACCTCAACGCCGCCCTGGCACCCACCGGCACGCTGCGCGTGGTGATCAACACCGGGAACGCGATCCTGACCCGCCCCACGGCGGACGGGCAGCCCGCGGGCATCTCGGTCGATCTGGCCCGCGCCCTGGCCGCGCGGCGCGGGCTGCCGCTGGATCTGGCGACCGTGCCGAATGCCGCCGCCTCGGTCGCGATGGTGTCGGAGGGGCGCGCCGATCTGGGGTTCTTCGCGGTCGATCCGGCGCGTGCCGCGACCGTGGCCTTCACCGACCCCTGGGTGCTGATCGAGGGGTGGTATCTGGTGCGCGACGGATCGCCCGTCACCGCGCTGGATCAGGTCGACCGTCCCGGCATCCGCATCGCGGTCGGGCGGGGCAGCGCCTATGACCTGCACCTCTCCCGTACAATCGCGCAGGCAAGTCTGGAACGCGTCACGACCTCGCAGGAAGTCGTCGATTTCGCCCTGCGCGAAGGGTTCGAGGTCGCCGCCGGCATCCGCCAGCAGCTTGAATTCGACCAGCGCCGTCACCCCGGCCTGCGCCTGCTGCCCGAACGGTTCATGGTGATCCCCCAGGCCCTGGGCGTGCCGGCCGGCCGCGATGCGTCCGTGGTCGCCGCACTGAACGCGTTCCTTGCGGATGCCCGGCAGTCGGGCCTGATCGCCGACATGATGACGCGGAATGCCACCCAGGGTGCGGTCCTGCCCTGACCGCACGGGTGTGGTGGTCTCGTCTCCAACGTGACGTTTTGCTCTATAGGGCGGGAGCATCGCCTTGGCGCCGGTTGCGAACGCCATGCACGCGATGGTTTTTGAATCGGCCGCATCTCGGTTCCCGGCGGAATGCCGTCTGTGCTTGGCCGCAGCGGAATTGGGATTGGCCCGGAGGGCCACCTTTGCCATTTGCAACGGGCTACGTGCTGCCGTCCTCTGACGGGCATCGGTGGCGCACGATGGCCGCGATCAATCGCGATGCGAGGTCATCCGGGCGACGCGAACCGCAGTGGAGATAGCCTGCATTCGGGATCGCGACGTCATCATCGCCGCGGATCACGCGCAGGGCAGGGGTAACGGGCAATAGCGTGCGGCAATGGTTCGATGCCCTGTGTCGGGTGCGAGGATCAGCAAGGATGTCATCGCCTCGGACGCCGCATCTCACCGGTCAGCGCCGGAGTGCAGCTTTGCTTTGCCTTTTGTCGGCACGCAGCGAGAATGCTGCACGAAATTCACATCTCGACTGTGCTCCAAGGATGCAGCGACAGGGGCCATTTGCACGAGGCCCCCCGGCCGACCGGGTGGTTGGCCGGTACAAAGCCGGCCACAATCAAATCGGTGTGGATCGCGCGACGATGCTGCGGGGCACGGTGGCCGCGGCCGGGGCGCGCCACGCCTCAGCCGCGGTCCCTGTCGGAAAGGGGGCGTTTTGTGCCGGTCAGCATCGACAGGACCAGGTTCTCGTGGTGGCGCAGGCTCTCGACCAGGACGCCCGCGACATGCAGCGACGCCAGCACCAGGATCAGCGTGGCCAGAACCTCGTGGACCTCCTCCATCGTGGACGATCCCCAGAACGCGTCGGTCGTCTGCAGCCAGCCTGTCAGCGCGGTGCCCGCCACCGTCAGCAGCAGCGCCACGATCATCGCGCCGCCCGCCGGGTTGTGGCCCAGATAGCGGCGTTCGCGGCCCGCCCGCAGGTCGCGCAGATGGGCCAGCACCGGGCGCGGCCCGCGGACGAAATCCGTGAAGCGGGCATGGCGGGGGCCGATCAGCCCCCAGACCACGCGCGCCGCGATCAGCGCCGCGATGACATAGCCCATGCGCTCGTGCACGACCTTGGGCCCCTCGGCGGTCAGCCAGACCCCCGCGATCAACGCGACCAGCGACCAGTGAAACAGCCGCACGAAGCCATCCCACACGCGCACCCTGTCAGTCGTCATCGCCCACCGCCTCGAAGGTGGCGGGGTCGAAGAACGTCTCGACGCGCTTGCCGTCCTGGTCGTGGCCATAGACCTCATAGCAGCCGTCCTCGGTCTTGACGTTGCTGACGGTCCAGCCTTTCGCGGTCAGCGCGGCGGTCAGCTCCTCGACCGGGCGCCAGTCGGCCTGGACCACGTCGCAGCGATCGGCGGCCAGGGCGGGAAAGGCCAGTCCGGCCAGCATCAGGGCAATAAGGGGGGTACGCATGGATCTCTCCGTCATCGGTGTTTCGATGCGCACCGCAATGAACGGCGGACCTTGCAGCAACCTTACAACCCCGGCGGGCAGGCGGTGCCTGCGCGAACGCTTTGACGGGGCCGCGTTCGGGCGTAGCATCCGGGGTAGGGGCGCGATCAACGGGGCGTGTCGATGATGAAGGCGATGCTTGCGGACCGCGCCGACGTCGCCCTGCTGGCGGTTGCGGTGCTGGGCCTGCTGTCCGGGCTGGGCCTGATGGCGGCGGGTTGGCCCGATGCGGCGGCGCTTGCCTTCGGCGCCGGCGTGATCCCCGTACTGGCGGCCCTGCTGGCCCAGATCCTGCTCAGCCTGGCGCGCCGAGAGGTCGGATTGGACATCGTGGCTGCGCTGTCCATGTCGGCCGCACTGATCTTCGGAGAGACGCTGGCGGCTGCGGTGGTCGCGCTGATGTATTCGGGCGGCACGTTCCTTGAGGGTTTTGCCGCAGGCCGCGCCCGGCGCGAGATGACCGACCTGCTGTCCCGCGTCCCCCGCACGGCCACCCTGCATCGGGGCGATGGCCTGGTCGAGGTCGCGCTGGACCGGATCGGGCCCGGCGACCTGCTGCTGATCCGGCAGGGCGCGGTCGCCCCAGTGGACGGGACGGTGGCGGGTCCGGGCGCGTTGCTGGACCAGTCGGCGCTGACCGGCGAATCCATGCCCCTGCGCCGGACGCAGGACCAGGAGGTGATGAGCGGGTCGACTAATCTGGGCGACGCGTTCGACCTGCGCGCCACCCGTCGGGCTGCCGACAGCACCTATGCCGGCATCGTCCGCCTGATGGAGACCGCGCAGGCGTCCAAGGCGCCGATGGCGCGTCTGGCCGACCGGTACGCGATGCTGTTCCTGGCGGTCACGGTGACGCTGGCGACCGCCGCGTGGTGGGTCACGGGCGATCCGATCCGGGCGGTGGCGGTCCTGGTCGTGGCAACGCCCTGTCCACTGATCATGGCCGTGCCGGTGGCCCTGGTCGCGGGGATGTCGCGGGCGGCGCATTTCGGCGTGCTGATCAAGGGCGCAAAGCCGCTGGAGGCGCTGGCCGGCATCCGCACGCTGATCCTGGACAAGACCGGCACCCTGACCCAGGGTCGCCCCCGGATCGTGTCTGTGCAGCCGACGGGCAGCCTGTCCCCCGACCAGATGATCCGTCTTGCCGCGGCGCTGAACCAGGCCTCGGGCCATCCGATCGCGCAGGCCATCGTCGCGGCAGCGGCGGGGACGCCGTTGCCGGTGCCTGCGGCAGTGGTGGAAACCCCGGGCGAAGGCGTGGCGGGCATCGTGGACGGTCATGCGGTCGTCGTGGGCGGCACCGATTTCGTCTTGGCGCAGCTGGGCCTTGCGCCCACGGACGCGCCCCTGCGCGACGAAGGCGCGGTGGTCGTGTCCCTGGGCGTCGATGGCGTCCTGGCGGGGCACCTGGTCCTGGCGGACGCGTTGCGGCCGGGCATGCCCGCGTTGCTGGCCGGGCTGCGCCGCCGCGGGATCGGGCGCATCCTACTGGCCACGGGCGACCGACGCGCGGTCGCGATGGCGGTCACGCGCGGGCTTGGGCTGGACGATGTGCAGGCCGGGCTAAGCCCGGACGACAAGGTCCGGCTGGTGCTGTCCGCACGCGGATCGGGCCCGGTGATGATGGTGGGCGACGGGGTGAACGACGCGCCCGCGCTGGCCGCCGCCGATATCGGGGTTGCGATGGGCGCACGCGGGGCCGCCGCCTCGGCGGAGGCGGCGGATGTCGTGCTGCTGGTCGATCGGCTGGACCCGCTGCTGCCCGGCATCGAGATCGCGCAGCGCGCGCGCCGCATCGCGCTGCAAAGCGTCGTGGCGGGGATCGGGCTGTCGAGTCTGGGCATGATCGCCGCTGCCCTGGGCCATCTGTCCCCGGTGCAGGGCGCGATCCTGCAGGAGGTGATCGACGTGGCCGTGATCCTGAACGCCCTGCGCGCCCTGCGGATCATGCCGGAACAGGGCGACCCGTCGTCGGAGGCGGCCTGACGGGGTTGCGGACCACGGGTGTTGCCGTCCTGCCATGCCCGACGATCCGATGCCGCCCCGTCATCCGACCTGTACCTGCGTCCAGTAGTCACGGCGCGGCAAACCGGCGATGGTCCGGCATGACCATTCGCGACGCGACCCCTGCATTCTGGACCAAGGCCAGCCTGGCCACGCGCTTTGCCGTCGTGGGCGGGCTGGTCCTGGCGGTGTTCATGGCGCTGGCCGCGTGGCTTCTGACGGACCGGATCCGGCAGGTGGTGGTCCGCAATACGGCGACGGCGGCGGCGCTTTACATGGACAGTTTCCTGCACCCGCTGGTCGAGGATCACGTCGCCGGAACCGCCCCGTCCCCCGCCATGCGCCGCGCCCTGTCCGAAGTTCTGCCGGCGACCGAGATGGGCGGCCGCATCCTGTCCTACAAGGTCTGGACGCAGGGCGGGCTGATCATCGCGGCATCCGACCCCGACCTGATCGGCCGCACGTTCCCCCTGTCCGAGGAGCTGTCCCAGGCCTGGGCCGGACGCATCGCCGCCATCTTCGAGGATGACGCCGAGGAGGAGGACCGCGCCGAACACGCGCTTGGGATGCCGCTGCTGGAGATCTACAGCCCCATCCGCGCCGACTGGACCGGAGAGATCATCGCGGTCGCCGAACTTTACGTCGCCGATCCCGCGCTCAAGGCGGACCTGCAGGCCGCGCGTCTGACGGCGCTTGCGGGCGTGGGCGGGGGCGGGCTGTCCCTGGGGCTGGTGCTCTACGCCATCGTGCGCCAGGGCAGCCGGACCATCGACCGCCAGCGCCGCGACCTGGACCGCCGGCTGGCCGACATGCGCCGCCTGTCCGAGCGCAACGACCTGCTGCGCCTGCAGGTCCAAGAGGCCGCCGGGCGCGCCGCCGCCACGACCGAGGGCGGCCTGCGCCGGATCGGCGCCGATCTGCATGACGGGCCGGCCCAGGACCTGGCCTATGCCCGGTTGCGGCTGGACGCGCTTGCGCGCACCCCCACCCCGGCGCCGGAGGAGATGGCCGCGATCCAGCAGGCGCTGGACCGTGCGATGGCCGAGATCCGCCAGATCTCCAAGGGCCTGGTCCTGCCGGAACTGGCGCATCTGCCCGCCGCGGCGATCGTGCGCCTGGCGGTCGAGGCGCATCAGGCCCGCGTTCCGGCCCCGGTCGCGGTTGAGCTTGAGACGGACGGCGCGCCGCCCCTGACGCCGGGCATGCGCATCTGCCTTTATCGCTTTGTTCAGGAGGGGCTGAACAACGCCGCCCGCCATGCCGGCGGCGCGGATGTCGCGGTGCGCCTGCAGGGCGGGGCGGGGATGCTGCGCCTGACGGTCGCGGATGCGGGTGCGGGTCCTACCGCGGATCACGCGCCGGGGCTGGGCCTGCAGGGATTGCGCGACAGGGTCGAATCGCTTGGCGGCCGCTTTGGACTGGAGCGGCGCTGCGGGCGCACGGAATTGTGGATGGAGGTCGAGACATGAGCGGGCATCGGGTTGTGGTGGCGGACGATCATCCGCTGTTCCGCGAAGGCGTCGCGCGCACGCTGCAGGAAAGCGGCCGCTTTGCCGTGGTGGCCACCGCCGCCTCGGGCGCCGAGGCGGTCGAGGCGGCGCGCAGCCATGCGCCGGACCTGGTGCTGCTGGACCTGTCGATGCCGCAGGGCGGGCTTTGGGCGCTGGAACGCATCGCCCTGCTGCAGCCCGCGCCGGTGATGGTCCTGCTGACCGTGTCAGAGGACGGCGACGCGGTCTTTGCCGCCCTGGAGGGGGGCGCGCGGGGCTATCTGCTGAAGGGCATCGGCGGGGCCGAACTGGTCGCCACGCTGGAACGGGTGATGCAGGGCGAAAGCCACGTCGCCCCGTCGCTGGCGGCGCGGATGCTGGCGCGGATGCGCAGCCCCGTGCCCTCGTCCCGCGATGGCCTGGACCTGCTGACCCCGCGAGAGGAGGAGGTCCTGCGGCTGGTGTCCGAAGGCCTGTCCAACAAGGAGATCGCGCGGCGCACCGACGTGCAGGAACGCACGGTCAAGCACCACATGACGCAGATCCTGCAGAAGCTGCACCTGCGCAACCGGACCGAGGCCGCGCTTCTGGCGCAAAAAGAGTGGCGCAACGGCTAGCGTTGCGCCACTCGGTGGGGTGGCCGGGATCAGCGGCTGAACGCGGACAGACGCTGCATGTCCTCGGTCGTGGCGCGCCGTTCGACGACGGTGCGGCCCTGGGCGTCCTTCAGCTCGTATCGCCCGTTCTCCAGCTCCTCGCGCCAGCCGTCGGCATAGGAGACCTCGATCCCGCGGGCAGATCGTTCGATCTCGGTCGGGCGCGACCCCGCGGCACCCCCGCCGACCGTGCCGCCCCCCGCCGTGCCCGACGGACGGTCGTCGCGGCCACGGCCATGCCCGCCGTGATCGTCCGAATGCCCGTCATCGCGACCCCGCCCCCGGCCGCCGTGGTCATCACCCCCACGATCATCGCCGCCGCGCCCGCCGTGGTCGTCACCCCCGCGATCGTCGCCGCCGCGCCCGCCATGGTCGTCGCCGCCGCGACCACCGTGATCGTCACCACCGCGATCGTCGCCACCGCGACCACCGTGGTCGTCACCGCCGCGATCATCGCCCCCACGCCCGCCACTGTCGTCACCGCCCCGGTCGCCGTCCTTGGCGAAGGCCATCGCGGATGTCAGCCGCAGGCCCGCATCCGGGTCCAGCCGGACCGATACGGGGGCGGCAATCGCCGCGCCCGCCAGCAGCAGCACCGCCAGCCGCATCCAAAGGGGGCGGTTCGTCATGTGAATCTTGGGGAACATCGTATCTCTCCGCAACGGGGGCCGTCCTGCGGCCGTTGAACACCCCTGCATGAAACCATATCCCCCACCCCTGCGGATCGTACCAAGGTCCGGTACGGGGAAACGCAAAGGTCCGTCGGAATGCCCGACCCTTGTCCCCCGCTGCCGCCGTCCGCCCGCGTGTAGCGGCGCGAGCTGTCGGCCGATCCGGAGCCAAAGCCCGCATTCGACCCGATGATGCGTCGATAAGTTTTTTTGAACTGACGCCCGAAAGGGTCATTCGCGCGCCGATCATTCCCGCCACCGGCAATCCGCACCGAAGCTGATGGCAAAAGGGCAGGACGGGCCGCCGCAATACCAGGCGTCGGCACGTCGTCCATGGAACGTCCGCCATCGCTGGTGCGGCACGCTGACCGCGGTGATCATCGCTGCGGCCGGGAGGAACAGCGTTATGCGCCGCCCTGGTTCGCGGCCGAGGGGACCGTCATGCGCCCTCCCTGCGCCAACCGTTCCGGGGGTGATAGCGCGCGTCGATGCGCCCGGCCTCCAGCGTCAGAAGATGCAGCCAGCCGTTGTCAAACAGCGCGGCGACCTGTGGATGGCGGGCCAGGACCGCATCGATGGCCGATGTCGGCGCGTCCAGCATCACCGTCAGCCGCAGGGGATCGTGCACGGGGCGGGTGCCGTCATGGACCGCCTGCCATGGCAGACCCGCGCGCAGCCGCCCGCCATTGCCCTCGACGACGCCGATGCCGCCGGTCACGTTGTGGATCAGCTTGTTGCCGCCGCCGAACAGCGGGGCCGCCACGGTCGATCCGTAATATTGCAGGCTGATCCAGCTGGCCACGACGACCGGGGCCGTCAGGACCAGCTCCAGCACCTTGAAGTCAGGGTCCAGCGCTCGGTCATAGCTGTGCAGGAAGACGCGCCCGCCAAGGTCCAGGCCGCGCGTGGTGGCGCGCGGTGCGGCGATGAAGGCCGCGCAGCCGGCAAGCCCCCATTCGGGGCGTGTTTCGGCCCAATTGGTCGCGCGGGCGGCGATGGTCGCGGGCGTCGCGCCGGGCAGGCGCTGCGCCCGCTCGGCCCGGGTCAGGGCGCCTGCGGCGGCCAGCCAGTCCGTCGTGCGGGCCAGGTCGGGCGCGTGGCCGGCCGGGGCGTCGTCGGCAAAAAGCGTCACGCGGTCGGTCGTGGTGTCGTGCAGGGCGGCCACGAACAGCGTGTCGTCGGGCAGCGCGATGCCGTGGGCGGGCAGGGCGGCACGGGTGTCGGGATCGTTCAGCAGACCCGCCAGCACACGGGCCGAGACCTCTCCACTGCGCCCGCCGCAGGCGCCGCAGTGATAGGCGCTTTCATGGGGATTGTTCGTCACCGACGCACCATGCCCGACCAGCAGGACGACCCGCGCCTGCCCCCCCACCAACCCCATCGCGCGTAGCACGCCGGCCACCATTGCCCCCTTTTCGGCGGGGTCCATCGGCGCGGACAGGTGCGGTGCCGCGGTGGCGGTGGGTGTCTTGGCCCGGCCAAGCGCGCCCTGCAGCAGCTTCATCCCGTATAGCGGGCCGGCCGCCTCGACGAAGGCAAAGGAGGACACGGCCGCCTGCCGGAACCGGCCCCAGGCCCGGGCGGTGCGGGCCACGATGCGGGCATGCGCCTCGGCGTCGTCGGTGGTGCGGTCGCGGGCCGACAGCGACGGGGCCAGCAGCACGGGCAGATGCGCCTCGGCCAGGTCGCTGCCCCGCGGCCGATAGGCCAGCGGCAGGCCGAAGAACCCGGCAAAGCCCAAGGTTTCCGCATCGGGGGCGACCCGTTCCAGCGCGCGCCGGAACACCTCGGACCGCACGTCGATGCAGAACACCGCCTGCAGGGCGGGACGTGCGGCGGCCGGGCGCGGTGCGGACAGTTGCGCGATCAGCCCGCGCTGATAGGCGCGTTCGGATGCCTCCTGCAGGATCGCGTCGACCACCTGGTCGGGCGACGGTTCCAGGGGCCGGGCATGGTCCCGGACGATGCCTGCCCAGCCCTCGGCCAGATCGGGGGCATGGGCCAACAGCGCCTCCTCCCAGATCAGGCGGATCGCCAGCAGGTCGGTCAGCGTGGTGTCGGTGCCGCCCGCCTGTTCGGCCTGCCAGGACAGCCAGCGCGCATGCTGCGCCCAGCCCCCCAGATCGACCAGCAGCCGGTGAAACGCCGTCGGGGCGGCATCGGGCGTCAGGCCCAGGCTGGCCGCGGCGCGCAGGATGGCCCGGTCGGGCGTGTCGGGCGCGGCGGCGACATGCGCGCAGAACCCCCGCAATCCGGCAATTTCGGGGGTCAGGTCGTTGACCGCCCATTCCCGCCACGCCGCAAAAGCGCCCAGGCCGGGGGCGGGCGTCCACAGCGCCTGCCCCTGATCGAACCGGCCCGCGGCCCACAGCCCGATGCTGCGGGCGATGATCTGGGGCCAGTCGATGCCGTGGCGGCGTGCGGCCAGATCGGCCAGCGTCGGCAGCGCCCTGGGCGCGGGGGCCGGGGCGTTCAGGCGCAGCTTTAGCGTGGCCAGATCCACCGGCTTCAGCGGCGAGGCGCAGGCGATCAACGCCGCCGCCAGGTCGTCGTCGCTGATGCGACCGGCGGCGACCAGGGCGCAGAAGTCTTCGCGCGGACGGATCGGCGACAGGCCCGCGACGCGGGTCAGCCGGGCGGCGGCCTGGGGCAGGTCGTCGTCGGTCTGGCCCAGGAACGGGCTGACGGCCACGGTCGCCGCCAGGGGAAAGGCCGGCGGGATCGCGGCCGCGGCGGCCGTCGCGGCGCCCAGCAGGCCGGCGGCGTGATCGGTCATCAGGTTGGAACGGTCAAGGAACATGAAAGCCTCCGCAGGGGACGATGTCGGGGATCAGTTGGGCCGGGCGATGCGAAATCCGCCGATCATCCGGTCGAAGAGGGCGTTGATGTACAGCCCGTTGGCCAGGTGGACGCGCAGGGCGGCCGTCGCCGGATGGTGCATCCACAGCGGGAACAGGGCCTGTGCGACCGCGATCAGCCCGAACGAGACCAGCACCAGCGCGATCAGAGCCCATTCCAACGCGCCAGGAACCGGCGGCAGCGGCAGAGACGACCCCCACAGCCTGTCCGCCAGAAGGTGAAAGCCGAAATATCCCGTGGCCGTCGCAAGCGAGGCCACCGCCGTGCGCTGCGTCAGCGCGCGTGGTGCGGCATCGGCCAGGCCCTGGGCCACCAGATAGGCCGTGCCGAAGATCAGGATCGCGCCAAGGGCCAGCGCCTGCGCCGACTTGGTCGCGCCGATCGCCCAGAAGACCAACGCGACGACCGCGTAGAGGACCAGCGCCATCCCGAAGGCGCGCGCCACCGCACCCGCGCCGGGCACCGCGACCGGTCCGGGCCGCCGGGCCGCCGCCACCGCCCGGACCGCCTGTCCCGACGCCAGGAAGGCATGGGCCTTGTACAGCGAATGGGCCACGACATGCAGCAGCGCAAGTGTCCACAGGCCCAGCCCGCATTGCAGCAGCAGGAACCCCATCTGGGCGACGGTGGACCAGGCCAGCGCCGTCTTGACCGCGCTTTGCGTCAGCATGACCATCGCGCCCAACAGCGCCGACAGGCCGCCCAGCAGGACCAGCGCCGCCATGGCGCCGGGGACCGCCTGTACCAGATCGGCGGTGCGGATCAGCAGCAGACCGCCGGCGTTGATGATCCCCGCGTGCAGCAGCGCCGAGACGGGGGTCGGCGCCTCCATCACCTCGGTCAGCCAGCCCTGCACGGGAAAGGCCGCCGTCTTGAGCAGCGCGACCAGGACCAGGGCGGCCACCGCGCCCTTCGCGGCCAGGGGCAGCGGGCCGGCCGTCGCGGCCGCATTGATCGATGCCAGATCGGTCGTGCCGAACGCCACCCAGGTCAGGACCACCGCCACGACCAGCACCGCATCGCCCGCGCACCACACCCAGGTGAACTTGGCCGCGGCGCGTCGTGCGGCCGGACGGTCCGGATAGAACAGCAGCAGGTCGCGCATCGCGATGCCGATGGCGCCAAGGCACAGCGCGATCAGGATCAGATCGCCCGCCATCGCCAGGACAAGCACGGCGGCCAACGCGACCAGGATGCCGCCCTGCGCCCGCGCGGCGCGTGCCTCGCCCACCAGATAGCTGCGGCAATAGCGCAGGACGATCCAGCCCACGAAGGCGACCAGCACGGAAATTGTCGCACCGACCGCGTCTAGCCCAAGGCGGATGCCCGGCGCCAGCGTCAGCGATTGCGGCCCGGTCAGCAGAAGCTGCACCGTGCCGATCAGCGCCAGCGCCAGGGCGGCAAGGCCCGCGGCCTCGGCCAGGCGGGGAACGGATCGGGTACGGGTCGGCACCGCGGCGGCAACAAGCATGAGGGGTCCGAAGAATGTTAGCGGCAGGATCATGGCGCGGGCTCCGATGGAAGGGTCCCTGTCGGATAGCTTCTGGCCATGCTTCTGAAAATTACATATTCTGCGGCAAAACGTTCTGTCAGGTAGAACAATGCTGAACCTTCATCACCTGCGCTTGTTCCGGGCCGTCGCGCTGGACGGCACGCTGACGGGCGCCGCGCGGCGGCTGAACCTGTCGCAATCGGCCCTGTCATCTCAGGTGCGCGTGCTGGAAGCGGCCCTGGGCCACGACCTGTTCGAACGGCGCGGCCGCGGCTTGGTCCTGACCGAGGCCGGCCGCATCGCGCTGGATCATGCCGAAGCGATCTTTCGGACCGCGGACGACCTGTCCGCCACCCTGCGCGAGACGGGGCGCGGTCGCCGCGCGCTGCGGATCGGGGCGCTTGCGACGCTGTCGCGGAATTTCCAGATGCAGTTCCTGCGCCCGCTGATCGGACGCCCGGATGTCGAGGTGGTGCTGCGGTCAGGGATGCAGGCCGAGCTGCTGCGCGGCTTGGAGGGCCTGTCGCTGGACGTGGTGCTGACGAACCACGCCCCGGCGCGCGATGCGGCCAGCCTGTGGCTGGTGCACCGGCTTGCCGACCAGCCCGTCGGCCTGATCGGACTGCCCCGCCTGGTGGGCAGCGGCCGGTCGCCGGACGAATTGCTGCGGTCGGAACCGCTGGTCCTGCCGGTGCCGGAAACCGCCCTGCGTGCCGATTTCGACGCGCTGATGGCCCGGTCGGGCATCGTGCCGCTGATCGCCGCCGAAGCGGACGACATGGCGATGCTGCGTCTTCTGGCGCGCGACGGTGCCGGTCTGGCCGTGATCCCGCCCATCGTCGTGCGGGACGAATTGCAGGCCGGCACCCTGATCGAGGCCGCGCAGCTGGGAGGCATCAGCGAGACGTTCTATGCCGTGACGCTGCAGCGCCGCTTTCCCAACCCGCTGCTGGCAGAGGTCCTGACCGGACAGGACGCGCCGGGGTCCTGAGGTGTCCAGCGACCGGGCCGGGGACGATCGGATGCAGCCATTTGGGCGGCAGGGTGTTATGCCTTGATGCGTTGCACCGGCGGGGCAGGGCCATCAGCCTGCATGACCGCCCTGTTCACCGCATGCGCTGCCGGACCGTTCAGCAGATCGGGCCGGAACAGAGAGAGGGAACGCCATGGACGAGGACCACCGGATCTCCCGGGCCGCCGCGCCTGCCAAATGCGGCGATGTCGCCGAGGAGTTGGCCTATCGCCTGCGCCAGCAGAAGCTGACGGCCGCCTTCGGGGAATACGCGCTGCGCGCCCGCGACGTGACCGATATGCTGCAGGAGGCGTCGCGCGTCTGCGCGCTTGGCCTGAACAGCCAGTTCTGCAAGGTGATGGAATACCTGCCTGCCGAGGGCCGCTTTCTGGTCAAGTCCGGCGTCGGCTGGAGGGACGGGGTCGTGGGGCATGCCCGCGTCGGTGCCGACGCGGAAAGCCCGACGGGCTATGCCTTCCAGACCGGAGAGCCGGTCATCTCGAACCACCTGTCCAAGGAAACGCGGTTCCGCACGCCCAGCCTGCTGGCGGAACACGGCATCCGGCGCGCGATCAACGTGCTGATCCAGGGCGACGGCGACCGGTACGGCGTTCTGGAGGTGGACAGCCCGAACGAGGGGTGGTTCAGCCCGGCCGACCTGGCCTTCCTGCAGGGTTTCGCCAACCTGATCGGGGTGGCGCTGGAACGGCACCGGGTCGAGGAGGCGCTGCGCGCCAGCGAAGCCCGGCTGCAGGACGCCCTGACCCATCAGGAGATCCTGACCCGAGAGATCAGCCACCGCGTCAAGAACAGCCTTGCGATGGTCGCGGGCCTGCTGGGCATGCAGCGTCACGCGATCTCGGACCCGGGGCTGGCGCGGGTTCTGGACGACGCCCAGGGGCGCGTCATGACCATCGCGCAGGTGCACGACCAACTGTGGCGCGCCAACGAGGTCCACATGGTCGACCTTGCCCCGTTCATGGGCGCGCTGTGCACCCAGCTGCGCGAGTCGGCCGCGCCGGGGCTGTCCCTGGAATGCGACTTTGCGCCGGTCAAGCTGGTCACCGACCAGGCGATCCCGTTGGCCCTGCTGGCGAACGAGCTGGTGACGAACGCGTTCAAATATGCCTATTCCAAGGCTGGTGGGTCCGTTCAGGTCACCATCCGCGTCATCGATCCGGGCCAGCTGCGGCTGACGGTCTGCGACCGGGGCCGGGGCCTGCCGGCCGGTTTCGACGCGGCCGAGGCCAGCAGCCTGGGCATGACGCTGATCGCGGGAATGGGGCGCCAGCTGCGCGGCCGGTCCGAATGGCGGGACGCGCAGCCGGGCACGTGCTATGTCCTGGACTTCGCCGCGCAGCAGGATGCCTAAGGGGGCTGGGGGCCGTGTCGGTGCAGCCGGTCATCGGTCACCCTGCGGGTGATCGGTCGGTCAGGTCCTGGGTCGGGGCGGCAGCACCATTGTCGCTTTGGAAGACGGGCACCTAGGCAGATAGTTGACCAGCGCCAGCACCGTCAAAAGCGGCAGATGCGACAGCACACGTGCGTGAACGGCAGTATCCCCCTAGACGCAGACAACGCTGGCGCCGACAAGCAGGCCGATTTGGTCGGCGTGGTCATGTCGTAATGGAATACCACGATAACGCTGAGGTCCAAGGCGTCTTGGCTGACCTTCTGCGCGGTGAACTGTAGGATGGGGAAGGATCAGGATCGCCGGTTCTGTGTCCTCGAAGCAGTCGACGAGCAGCAGCGCGCAGATGATCAACGGGGCCATAATCGCATCCTCGAAGATGGCGAGGATGTTCGGGGTCGCCGTCGCCGGGATCCCCGTGCCCGCCATCGCAAAGCTGCAGGCCGCATACGCCGGAAGCAACGTAATGGCTGCGGTCAACTTGACGGTCTTGTTCAGGACGCCGGGCAGGGCCTGGAGGGACACGTGACTTGTGTCACGGGGGTCTTTGTTGAATCAAAGTTCCACACTGATGCATCCTTAGTCGGTTCGACCGCAACTGCAGCCGAGAACAAAATCGTCCGGCGGCAGTCGCGCGCCTGTCTTAGGTCGTATGGACAGCGCGGCCGTGCTGTGCGTTGATCGGGAGGGCTGCCGCAAGGCGAGGGAGGGCCATGCGCGACATCGACCATGTCGACGAGATCGACCGCGTGCTGCAGGGACAAGCGACCGGGCGCGACAGCGTCGTGCAGGCCAGCTGGCGACGCTGCATCGAACGTTACGGCCTGGACCCGTCCAAGCCCTCTCCGGCGCATATCGTCACCGAGACGGAGCTGCGCAGCCATCGCGAACAGTCCGAACGCCTGATCGCCATCGCACGGTCGGGACTGGGCGCGCTGTTCCGGCAAGTGGCGGGGCAGAACTATGTCCTGCTGCTGGCCGATGCCAAGGGCGTGACGGTGGACTTCTTCGGCGACACGCGGTTCCAGGACGACCTGCGCGCGGCGGGCCTGTATCTGGGGTCGGACTGGTCCGAGCATCTGGCCGGGACCTGCGGCGTCGGGGCCTGCCTTTATACCGGAGAGGCGGTGACGATCCATCAAAGCGACCATTTCGACCTGCATCACACGCCGCTGTCCTGCACGGCGGCGCCGATCTTTGACACCTCGGGTCAGCTGGCGGCGGTGCTGGACGTGTCGCTGCTGCGGTCGCCCCAGCCCAAGGCCAGCCAGAACCTGGCGATGAACCTGGTGCGCACCTCGGCCCGGCGGGTCGAGATGGCGAACCTGATGGCGATGACGCGCAGCGATTGGGTGCTGCGCCTGTCCTCCAGCCCGGAATTCCTGGAGGTGGACCCCGAGGCCGCGATCGCGCTGGACGGGGCGGGGCGGATCATCGGCCTGACCCATGCGGCCCAAGCCGCGCTGTCGCCGGGAACCGCGCTGCTGGGCCAGCGGCTGGACCAGGTGACTGACCTGTCGGTGGACGACCTGCCCGACCTGATGCGCGGCCGCCCGACCGAGGATCGGGTGATCCGCCTGCGCGACGGCCGGGCGCTGTTCGGTCATGCCATCGCGCCCCAGGCCGCCCGCAAGCCGCGCGGCCAGCCGCTGCTGCCCGGCGGGCTGTCCAGCCTTGCCGGTCCCGACCCCGCGATGCAGGCGCTGCTGGAACGTGCCGCGCGCCTGGCGGACAGCGCGGTGCCGCTGCTGATCCGCGGCGAGACCGGCACAGGCAAGGAGCGGCTGGCCCGCGCCATCCACATGTGCCGAACGGATGCCGCGCCCTTTCACGTCTTCGACTGTGCGGGCTGCGGACAGGGGCATGCGCCGCTGCCCGCGGACGGGCAGGGCACGCTGTTCCTCAAGGGGGTCGAGGATCTGGATACGGCCGCGCAGGCGGTGCTGCTGCGGTCGCTGGCCGGGTGCAAGCTGCGCGTGATCGCCACGACGCGCTGCGATCTGGGCCAGCATGTGCGCGACGGGCGGTTCCGAGCGGACCTGTTCTTCCGCATCGCGGGGGCCGCGCTGGACCTGCCGCCGCTGCATCTGCGCCAGGATCTGGACTGGTTGCTGGACCGCCTGCTGCGCGCGGCATCCGCCGACGGGCTGCGGCTGTCGGCGCGGGCGCGGGCCGACCTCAAGGCGCGGCGCTGGCCCGGCAACCTGCGCGAGCTGGCGTCCACCCTTCAGGCCGCGGCCCTGCTGGCCGAGGGGCGGGTGATCGACAGCCACGATCTGCCGCCGCCGCTGCTGGAGGCCGCGGCATCCGCCGGGGTGCCGGAGGATGACCTGCAACAGGTGCTGGCGGCCTGCGGGGGGAACATGGCGCTGGCGGCACGCAGGCTGGGGGTCAACCGGTCCACGGTCCTGCGCCGGTTGCGCGCCCTGGGGTGATGTTGCGCGCGCGTTGCGCATGCAACGGTGTTGCACCGCGGCATGCGATTGCCGCGCCGCGGCGGTCGATTTTGCTGTGCGGGACCGGGTGACGGCCTGCACCCTCCGCTTCGGGAGACCGATTTGAGGGAGGAACCATCATGCTGGACACCACAGCCGAACAGCGCGCGCAGGCGGTGCTGGACGATCTGGGCCAGGCGCTGGAGTCGGGCGACATCGACCGCGCCAAGGCGCTGTTCGTAACCGATTGCCACTGGCGCGACCTGGTCAGCTTTACCTGGAACATCCGCACGCTGGAGGGGCCGGACCAGGTGGCAGACATGCTGCGGGCGCAACTGGGCCACATTGCCCCGACCGGCTGGCGGGTCGATCCCGCCGAGCCCGTCGGAGAGGAGGACGGCGTCGTCACCGCCTGGTTCACCTTCGAGACGAAGGTGGGCCGCGGCTATGGCCTGGTCCGCCTGCGCGACGGGCGCATCTGGACGCTGCTGACCGCCCTGCAGGAGCTGAAGGGCCATGAGGAGGCCAAGGGCCCGTCCCGCCCGATGGGCGCCAAGCACGGCGCCGGCAAGAACCGCCCCAGCTGGCGCGAGGAGCGCGAGGCCGAGGCGGCCGAGCTGGGATATTCGCGCCAGCCCCACACGCTGATCATCGGCGGCGGGCAAGGGGGCATCGCGCTTGGCGCGCGGCTGCGGCATCTGGGTGTGCCCGCGATCATCATCGACACCAACGACCGGCCCGGCGACAGCTGGCGGCGCCGCTACAAGTCGCTGTGCCTGCACGACCCGGTCTGGTACGACCATCTGCCCTATCTGAAGTTCCCCGACACCTGGCCCGTCTTTGCCCCCAAGGACAAGATCGGCGACTGGCTGGAGATGTACACGCGGGTGATGGAGCTGAACTACTGGACCCGCAGCACCTGCAGGTCGGCCCGCTATGACGAGGCCAGGGGCGAATGGACGGTCGTGGTGGACCGCGACGGGGAACAGGTCACCCTGCACCCGAAGGAGCTGGTCCTGGCCACCGGCATGTCGGGCAAGGCGAACGTCCCGAACTTTCCCGGCATGGACCGCTTCAAGGGCGAACAGCACCATTCGTCCAAGCATCCCGGCCCCGATGCCTATGCCGGCAAGAAGGTCGTCATCGTGGGGTCGAACAATTCTGCCCATGACATCGCCGCTGCGCTTTGGGAACATGACGCCGATGTCACGATGATCCAGCGATCCTCGACCCATATCGTGAAATCCGACAGCCTGATGGAGATCGGTCTGGGCGCGCTTTACTCCGAGGAGGCCGTCGCGGGCGGCATGACGACCGAAAAGGCCGACCTGATCTTTGCGTCGCTGCCCTACAGGATCATGCACCAGTGGCAGATCCCGCTGTACAACCAGATCCGCGAACGCGACGCCGATTTCTATGCGGGGCTGGAGAAGGCGGGGTTCAAGCTGGACTTCGGCGACGATGACAGCGGCCTGTTCATGAAATACCTGCGCCGCGGATCGGGATACTACATCGACGTGGGCGCCAGCCAGCTGATCATCGACGGCAAGATCAAGCTGGCCCACGGCCAATTGGTCGAGATCACCGAGAACGGCGTCCTGCTGGACACCGGAGAGGAGTTGCCCGCCGACCTGATCGTCTATGCGACCGGATACGGGTCGATGAACGGGTGGGCCGCAGACCTGATCGGGCAGGACGTGGCCGACAAGGTGGGCAAGGTCTGGGGCCTGGGCTCGGGCACCACCAAGGACCCCGGTCCCTGGGAGGGCGAACAGCGCAACATGTGGAAGCCGACCCAACAGCCCGGCCTGTGGTTCCATGGCGGAAACCTGCACCAGTCGCGGCATTACTCGCTGTATCTGGCGCTGCAGCTGAAGGCGCGGGCCGAGGGGATCGAGACCCCCGTCCACGGGCTGCAGCAGGTTCACCACCTGTCCTGACCGGCGCCGGCCCGGCACCCGGCCGGGCCGCCTTTTCCCAAGGAGAGACATCATGACCACCGACAACAGGGTGGCGCTGGTCACCGGCGCCGCCAGAGGGATCGGGCTGGCCATCGCACAGCGCCTGTCGCGCGACGGGCTGGCCGTGGCGCTGGCCGATCTGGACCAGGACGCGCTGGACCGTGCCGCAGCCACCATCGACGGCCCCGTGGCGACGATCCGATTGGATGTCACCGACCGCGCCGCCGTCATCGACGCCGTCGCCCGCACCGAGGCCGATCTGGGCGGATTCGACGTGATGATCAACAATGCGGGCATCGCGCAGGTCCAGCCCATCGCCGACATCACCGAGGCCGAGATGGACCGCATCCACGCCGTCAACGTCAAGGGTGTCCTGTGGGGCATCCAGGCCGCCGCCGCGCAGTTCAAGGCCAAGGGGCGGACGGGCAAGATCGTCTCGGCCGCCTCCATCGCGGCACACGAGGGCTATGCCATGCTGGGCGCCTATTGCGGGACCAAGTTCGCGGTCCGTGCCCTGACCCAGGTGGCGGCCAAGGAATTCGCGGCCCAGGGCATCACCGTGAACGCCTATTGCCCCGGCGTCGTGGGCACCGACATGTGGACCCAGATCGACGCCCGCTTTGCCGAAGTCACCGGCGCCAAGGTTGGCGAGACCTTCGACGCCTTCGTGGGCGGCATCGCCCTGGGCCGGTCGCAGACCGCCGAGGACGTGGCCCGCCTGGTATCCTATCTGGCCAGCCCCGACAGCGACTACATGACCGGTCAATGCGTCATCATGGACGGCGGCCTGGTCTATCGCTGATCCCCTTTCTCAACGGAGCATCCCATGAAAGCCCTGCGTTTCCACGCCGCCCGCGACCTGCGCATCGAGGAGATCGACGCCCCTGCCGACCCCGCCGCGGGTCAGGTCGTGATCCGCAACACCTTTTGCGGCATCTGCGGCACCGACCTGCACGAATACGCCTATGGCCCGATCTTCGTCCCGAAAGAGCCGCATGCCTTCACCGGCGCCCACGGCCCGCAGGTTCTGGGCCACGAATTCGGCGGCGTGGTCGAGGCCGTAGGTGCGGGCGTCACCCACGTCGCCCCCGGCGACCGCGTGTCCGTCCAGCCGCTGATCATGCCCCGGTCGGGCGATTACTATGCCGATCGTGGGCTGTTCCACCTGTCCGACCAGCTGGCCCTGGCGGGTCTGTCCTGGCATTCGGGCGGCATGGCGGAACGGGCGCTGCTGAACGACTACAACGTGGTCAGGATCCCCGACGATCTGCCCGACGAGGCCGTGGCCCTGATCGAGCCCACGGCCGTCGCGGTCTATGCCTGCGACCGGGGCGGGGTCTTTGCCGGGTCGTCCGTTCTGGTGACGGGGGCGGGGCCCATCGGTGTGCTGACGCTGATGGCCGCGCGGGCGGCGGGCGCCGTGCGGCTGTTCGTGTCCGATCCGAACGAGACGCGGCTGGCGCTGGTGCGCGACCTGCTGCCCGACGTGGTCACGCTGAACCCGACCAAGGCGTCGGTCGGCGACGCGGTCCGCGCGGCGACCGAGGGCGGCGTGGGCTGTGACGTGGCGATCGAATGCGTGGGCAACGAACATGCGCTGAAGGCCTGCCTGGACGCGGTGCGCAAGCAGGGGGTGGTCGTGCAGACCGGCCTGCATCCGCATGACAACCCGCTGGACTGGTTCGCGGTCACCTTCAAGGATGTCGACCTGCGGGGCAGCTGGGCCTATCCCAAGCATTACTGGCCGCGCGTGGCGGGCATGATCGCGTCCGGCGCGCTTCCCGCCGCCAAGGTGGTGACACGGCGGATCGGCCTGGACGAGGCGATCACCGAAGGGTTCGACCGGCTTCTGGACCCGGCCGGCACGCAGCTGAAGATCCTGATCGACCTGTCGCACTGACCTGACCCGGACGCGCTGTCGTCCATCCACGAGGCCCGCGCCCGCGGGCCTTGCCAACCGGCGCCAGGGGCGAGCCGCTGTCCAAGCGTATCGGTACATGATTGCTCAAGGACCTGCACGTCGCCCCAGGGCCACTGGTCACGCTGATCGAAGCGAACGTCACGGTCGGCTGGCTTCGCCGGACGAGTGGGTGCAGACCGCCGGCCTAGGCCAGGCCGGCGCGTCCCCGACCAAGTTCGATCCCGACGATCGTCAGGCCACGGATACGGCGGGTGCGGGCGTGAACGCGCTGACAAAGGCTGCGACGGCGGCGTCGCTGTCGCCTTGCGCGAACGCCTCCATCCCGATGGGCCCGTCATAGCCCATCCGCACCAGCGCGGACGCGATCGCAGCAAAGCCAATCTCTCCGGTGCCGGGTTCGAAGCGGCCCGGATTGTCGGCGACCTGGATCTCTCCGATCCAGGGCAGGCAGCGTTCGCACCAGCGGATCAGGTCGCCCTCTCCGATCTGGGTGTGATACAGATCCAGGTTGATGCGCAGCTGGGGCCGGTCGATGGACGAGACCAGCGCAAGCACGTCGCCCGTCGATGCGAACGGGCAGCCCGGATGGTCGCGCTGGTTCAGGTTCTCCAGCGTGAAGACGACACCCTCCCGTTCGGCCAGATCGCAGATGCGGTTCAACGTGTCGCGCGCCTGCAGCCACATCGCGCCGCTGACGACCTCGTGCCGGGACAGGGGGATGCCGTGATCGCCCAGGCCCGTCCCGTGCAGGTTCAGCCGCGCCACGCCAAGCCGCTTGCCGACCTCTATCGCCTCCCCGGCCGATGCCAGCAGCATCGCCGCCCCTTCGGCATCCGCAAGACGGCCGCGCAGATAGCCGTTCATGATGGTATAGCGCGCCCCGACCCCGGCCAGCTTGTCCAGGTCGTGGCTGTCCCAGTTCCACAGACCGACGCCCAGCCCCATTTCGGTCAGGCGTGCGGCGCGCCATTCGATGGGCCGGTCCGGCCACAGCATCTCGGCACAGGCAGCCAGCTGAAAGGGGCGGGGGCGCGGATCAACGCTGCGGGGGGCGGTCATCCGACCTGCTCCATTTCCGGGGCAGGGACGAAACGCCAGTTGCGGCGGGGCCCGGCCATGACATTCAGGTAATACAGTTCGAACCCGTGGGGGGCGCCGCAGGGATGGTGGCCGCGGGGGACCAGGACGACGTCATGGTCACGCACCGCCATCACCTCGTCCAGGCTGCCGTCGTCGGTATAGACCCGCTGCACCGCCCAGCCCTGGGCGGGCTTCAGGCGGTGGTAATAGGTCTCCTCCAGATAGGTGATGCGGGGGAAATCGTCCTCGTCGTGACGGTGGCTGGGATAGGACGACCAGTTGCCGGCGGGGGTGAAGACCTCGGTGACCAGCAGGCTGTCGCACCAGTCCTCGGCCTCCATGGCGATGTTGTTGATCCAGCGGGTGTTGCTGCCCTCGCCCCGCTGCGTCAGCGTGATGCCGTCCGGCCCGATCCGCCGTGCCGCGTGTCCGCCATGACCGGGCGCGGAACAGACCGCGATGACGCAGTCGGTCACCGCCTCGGCCGCCCAGTCCTGTCCGTTCGGAACGTAGAAGCAATGCGGCGGCGTCCTCTCGAAGACATCCATCCGGTCGCCCAGGACGCCCCAGTCCTGCCCCGCGGCCCGAACGGACGCGCGGCCCTCGACCATAACCACGATCACCTCGCGCGCCTGCGTCGCCTCCGCCACGCGCTCTCCGGCACGCAGACGGTGCAGGGCAAAGCCGACATAGCGCCACCCGGCGCTCTCCGGCGTGATGCGATGCACCTCGCCATGCGTCCCGAACGGCCGCCTCAACAGGTCCGCCATCTTTGCCTCCTTCTGCGTCCGCATCCGCTTCTTCTTTGTCCAAAAACCCCGGGGGAATCCCGGAACTTGATGGGGGCTGGCCCCCTCAGCCGCGCCCCGCGGCGCTGTCGCCCCGGTCCAGCCCGGCCTCCGCCGCTGCCGCCCGCAGCGCCCTCAGCCCCATCGCCTGATAGTGCAGCGGGTCGCGCTTGACGGGGTCTTGCTCAGCCTCGATCACCAGCCAGCCGTCGTAATTCGCCTCGGCCAGGATGCGCAGCAACGGCACGAAATCGATCGCCCCCTCGGGGTCGCCCGGCACGGTGAAGGCCCCCGCCATCACCGCCTGCAGAAAGGACAGCCCTTCCGACCGCACGCGATCGGTCACCGGGCGGCGGATGTTCTTGGCGTGGAAATGCGCGACGCGGGCGGCGTGACGGCGCAGCACCGCCTCGGGGTCGCCACCGCCGAAGGTGCAGTGGCCGGCATCGAACAAAAGATGCGTCGCGGGACCGGTCGCGGCCATGAAGGCGTCGATCTCCTCCGGGCTCTCGACCACGGTGCCCATGTGATGGTGATAGGCCAGCGTGACGCCCTCGCCGGCCAGATAGGCGGCAAAGGCCTCGATCCGTGCGCCGAACGCCGCCATCTCCTCGGCACTCAGCCGGGGGCGGTCGTTCACCGCGACATCGGCGCGTCCATGCACCGTGTTCGAGCATTCGCAGACGATGCAGACGCGGCAGCCGTTCGCCTTCAGCTTGGCCAGATGCGGCTGGACGGCGGCGATCTCGTCCTCGACCGAACGCGTCAGCAGTTCGGTCGAATACCACCCCGAGATGAAGCGCAGCCCGTATTCCGCCAGCAGTGATTTCAGCGCCTGCGGATCGTCGGGCCAGCGGTGACCGTTCTCGATCCCGTCAAAGCCGATCTCGGGGCCCGCCTGGCGCAGGATCTGCTCGGTCGGGATATGGGCGCCGATGGACGTGTCGTCGTCATTCGCCCAGGCAATGGGGTTGGTGCCATAGAGGATCATGGTCCTGCCTTCAGTTGATCGTGGCCTGATGCGCGATCTGTTCCAGATAGCGCGCATGGGCCTGTTTCAGCGTCTCCGTGCCCCCGACCGCCGGGACCGCCACGTCCCAGAACTGGCCTGCGCCCTCCAGCCCGTCGCCAGGGCCGGGCCGGGCGGTGGTCTCGATGACGATGACGGTAGGAATCTCGCGACCGCGCGCGGCCGCGATCTGATCCTGCAGATCGGCCAGATCGCGCGCCCTGACCGCATGGGCCCCCATGCTGGCCGCATGGGCGACATAGTCGATCTGCGGCTGCGCCTCGACCCGGCAATCGGCGTACAGGTTGTTGAACGCCGCCCCGCCCGTATGCGCCTGCAGGCGGTTGATGCAGCCATAGCCGCAGTTGTCGGTCAGGATCACCGTGAAGGGCACGCGCCGCATGACCGCCGTGGCCAGCTCGCTGTTGGCCATCATGTAGCTGCCGTCGCCGACGAAACACAGCACCTCGCGTGCGGGGCGGGCCAGCTTGAGGCCCATCGCCCCGGCGATCTCGTAGCCCATGCAGGAATAGCCGTATTCCATGTGATACCCGTGGCGGCTGGCCTGCCACAGCAGCTTCAGCGCGCCGGGCATGGTGCCGGCGGCGCACATGGCGATGCCGTCGGGCGCGGCCGCCTGCACGGCGCCGATCACCTGCGCGTCGGTCGGCAGCCCGTCGGCCGGCCTGCCGCAATGGGCATCGACCGCCGCCAGCCAGCCGGCACGCGCCTGCGGATCGGCGGCCTCAAAGCGTAGATCGCCCAGCTCGGAGGACAGCGCCTGCAGCGCCACGCGCGCATCGGCCACCAGGCCGACCCCGCCCTGCTTGGCCGCGTCATGGGCCGCGACATTGATCCCCAGCAGCCGCGCCTGCGGGAACAGGGTGCGCGAACCCGTGGTGAAATCCTGCAGGCGCGTGCCGACGGCGACGACCAGGTCCGCGGCGCGGAGGGCCGCATTCGCCGCGACCGAACCGTCGACCCCGGCGGCACCGAAATTCATCGGATGATCCTGCGCCAGGGCCGACTTGCCGGCCTGCGTCTCGACCACCGGGATGTTGAACCGGGTGGCAAAAGCGTCCAGCGCATACTCGGCGCCGGAATAGATCACGCCCCCGCCGCAGATCATCACCGGTGCCTTGGCCGCCCGGATCATCGCCGCCGCATCGGCAAGCTCGGCCCCGTCGGGCGCGGGGCGCCGGATGCGCCAGACGCGGGGCGCAAAGAACGCCTCGGGCCAGTCATGGCCCTCGGCCTGCACGTCCTGGCAGAAGGCCAGGCAGACCGGTCCGCAGTCGACCGGATCGGTCATCACCTGCAGCGCGCGGGGCAGGGCGGTCAGCAGGTGCTCGGGCCGGGTGATGCGATCGAAATAGCGCACGACCGGGCGAAAGCAGTCATTCGCACTGATCGTGCCGTCGCCGAAATCCTCGACCTGCTGCAGCACCGGGTCGGGGCGGCGCGAGGCATAGACGTCGCCCGGGATCAGCAGCAGCGGCAGGCGGTTCACATGCGCCAGGGCCGCGGCGGTCACCATGTTCGTGGCCCCCGGCCCGATCGAGGCCGTCACCGCCTGCGCCCGCCGACGGGCATGGCCCTTGGCAAAGGCGATGGCGGCATGGGCCATGGTCTGTTCGTTCTGGCCGCGCCAGGTCGGAAGATCGTCGCCGATCCCATGCAGCGCCTCGCCCAGGCCGGCCACGTTGCCATGCCCGAAGATCGCCCAGACACCGTCGATGAACCGCTCTCCGTCCTCGGTCATCTGCACCGAAAGCCAGCGCACCATCGCCTGCGCCGCCGTCAATCGAACCGTCTGCTGCATCCGCCCGCCCCTGCCTTCCATGTTGTCCAACGCCCCCGCGGCACCCACGCTCATGCCGCCACCTGCGCGGCGGCGCGGGCGTGGTCCCAGACCGTGCACAGCCGCCGATAGCGGGCGGCCATCTCTGTGACGGCCGCCGCGTCGTCGATGCGCCCCGCGAACCAGTCACGCGCCACCTGGCCAAAGATCGTCCGCCCGACCGCAAATCCGCGTACCAGGTCAAAGCCCGCCGCGATCCTGAAGCTTGCCGCCAGCTCGGCCTCGGGCGCGTCCAGGCCCAGAACCACGATGCCGCGGGTGTGGCGGTCATGCGCCTCGATGGCGTCGATGGCCTTGGCCCAGGCCGCATGGCTGGTCAGGGGTTCCAGCTTCCACCAGTCGGGATAGATACCCGCCGCATAGAATTGTGCGATCAGCGTCGCGGTCGTCGCGTCATCGACCGGACCGACCTTCGACGGAATGATCTCCAGCAGGAACTCCAGCCCGTTGCGACGCGCCGCGGCGTACAGCCGACCGACCGTCGCCTCCTGCTCGGCCCGCAGGGCGGCATCGTCATTGGGATGGCAGAAGCACAGCACCTTGACGACATTTTCGCGCGCCCATTCGCCCAGGCCCCCGCAATCCGGGCCCAGTTCCGGCTCCAGCGTCAGCGGGCGCGAGCCCGGCCATTCGGCGGGCCGCCCGATCCAGAGGCCGGTGCCCGAGGCCGCATGCAGCGCCGCGCGCCCGATGCGACCGTCGCACAGGATGCCATAGCCGCCTTGGCCGTCCTGCACCTGCAGCGCCGCGTCAAGGCACAGCCGCTTGAAGGCGCCGCCCCCGGCGGGGGTGTATCCGTCCATCTCCTCCAGCTGCATCCGGTGGTCGAAGGCAAACACGCGCATCGTGGACCAGTCGCCGCCCATCCGCCCCTGGCGGTTCGTGGCCCAGTGGATCTGTTCCAGTGCCGCGTCGTTCCGCAGATCAGGCCGCGTCACCCCGCGCTGAAGGAAAAATTGCAGCTCCTCCAGGCTGGGATAGGCGGGGGTGCAGCCGTGGCGGCTGACCGCGAAGGCGCCGCAGGCATTGGCGTATTCCAATGCGCGGGGCCAGCTTTCGCCGTCCAGCCATCCCTTCAGCAGGCCCGAAAAGAACCCGTCGCCCGCGCCCAGCACGTTGAAGACCTCGATCGGGAAGCCCGGTCCCGCCTCTCCGTCATCCAGACTGTCGGGGACCTCGCCGGTGAAGGCCACCGCCCCCTTGGCGCCGCGCTTGCAGACCAGCGTCGCGTCGGACACCGCGCGGACCGCGCGCAGCGCCGCAAGCGTGTCGGTTGTGCCGCCGGCGATGTGAAATTCCTCCTCGGTGCCGACGATCAGGTCGAACAGGTGCAGGGTCGCCGCCAGCTTGGCCGTCACGGCGGCGCTTTCGACAAAGCGGCTCTCGCCCTCGCCGTGCCCCGCCACGCCCCACAGGTTCGGGCGATAGTCGATGTCCAGCGCGGTCCTTGCGCCATGGGCCCGCGCTATGTCCAGCGCGCGCATCACCGCGGCCTCGGTCCTGGGGTTCGACAGGTGGGTTCCGGTCGCCAGCACGCAGCGGGCCTGGGCGATGAGGTCCTCGTCGATGTCATCCTCGGACAGCGCCATGTCGGCGCAGTTCTCGCGATAGAAGATCAGCGGAAAGCTGTCCTCGTCGCGGATGCCCAGGATCACCAGCGCGGTCAGCCGCGCGGGGTCGGTCGCCACGCCGCGCACATCGACCCCCTCGCGGACCAGCTGTTCGCGGATGAAACGGCCCATGTGCTCGTCGCCCACGCGCGTGATGACCGCCGACCGCAGCCCCAACCGCGCCGTCCCGCAGGCGATGTTGGTGGGCGAGCCGCCGATATATTTGGCAAAGGATCCCATGTCCTCCAGACGCCCGCCGATCTGCTGGCCATAGAGATCGACCGAGGAACGGCCGATGGTAATCACGTCAAGCGTCTTCATGCGCAGCCTCCAGCGTCACCGGGCGACCGTTGCTGGTCGCCATGGCGTGTATGATGCGTTCGATGGTCAGACCCGCCGCAAAGTCGGGCCCGCAGGGCGCGCCGCCGCCGATCGCGCGGATCAGGTCGCGGCATTCCACGACCTTCTGTTCGTTGAAGCCGAACCCATGGCCGGGCGCGGGGCAGAAGGCCGCGAAATCAGGCTGGTCCGGGCCGGTCAGATGGCGGGTGAAACCCGCGTCGCCCGCCCGGTGGACCCACAGCTCGTTCATGTTCTCCTGGTCGAAGACCAGCGTGCCGTTTGATCCGTGGATCTCCCATTGCAGGCGGCATTTGCGGCCCCGCGCCACGCGGGACGTGGCGAATGACCCCTGCGCGCCGCTGGCAAAGCGGATCAGCGCCAGGGCACTGTCCTCGTTCTCGACCGCGCGGGGGCCTTCGGGGGATGGACGCGTGGGCACGGCGATCTGGGTCATGGCGGTCAGCTCGGCCACGGGCCCCATCAGCGCGACCATGACGCTGACCAGATGGCAGCCCAGATCGCCAAGCGCGCCCAAGCCCCCGCCCTGATGCGTCATGCGCCAGGACCAGGGCAGGGTGGGGTCGGCCGAATAATCCTCGTCATAGACGCCGCGGAAGGCCAATGGCTGTCCGATCACCCCATCCGCCACCAACGCGCGCGCCGCCTGAAAGGCCGGGCTGCGCAGATAGTTGTAGCCCAGCAGCGTCACCTGACCCGGATGCGCGGCGGCCAGATCGGCCATGGCCTGCGCATCCGCCAGCGTCAGGGCCATGGGCTTTTCCAGCCAGACATGCTTGCCCGCGCGCAGTGCCGCTTCCGCCATCGCGCGGTGCAGACCGTTGGGCGTGGTGATGCTGACCACATCGACGCCCGGGTCGGCGACAGCGGCCTGCCAATCGGCCGTGGCGCGGGCAAAGCCCCAGGCCCGGGCCAGATCGTCGGGCGCCGCCGCATCGGCCAGAACCTGCAGCCGGGGGGGCGTACCACCGAAGGCGGTCGCCACGTTGCGCCAGGCCATCGCATGGCACTTGCCCATGAAGCCGGTGCCGATCAGGGCCACGCCAAGCGTCATCAGACCGTCCCCCCCAGGCTGCCTTCCAGCTTGGCGAGCTCCTGCCCGCCGGCCATCAGGTCCTGCAGTTCGGCGGCGTCGATCTGGCCCTTGTCGGCGGTCCCCAGGGTCTGGCCCCGGTTCAGCACCGTGAAGCGGTCGCCCACCGCCAGCGCGTGGCGCACGTTGTGGCTGATGAAGACCACGCCCACCCCCTGCGCCCTGACCCGCGCGATGGTCGCCAGCACGTTCGAGGTCTGGCGCACGCCAAGCGCGCTGGTCGGTTCGTCCAGGATCAGCACCTTGGCGCCGAAATGGACGGCCCGCGCGATGGCGACCGTCTGGCGTTCCCCGCCCGACAGGGTGCCCACCGCCTGATCGGGCGCACGCAGGTTGATGCCCATCTGGCGCATCTTCTCCATGGTGATGCGGTTCGCGGTCTCCAGGTCGAACCGCTTGATGAAGCGGCCCTTCGTGGGTTCGCGGCCCATGAAGAAGTTGCGCGTGACGCTCATCAGCGGGATCATGGCCAGGTCCTGGAAGACGGTGGCGATGCCCGCCTCCATCGCGTCGCGGGGGCTGTCGAACTGCATCGGACGGCCTTCGAAGGTGATCGTGCCCTCGGTCGGCTTGTGGACGCCCGACATGGTCTTGATGAAGGTCGATTTCCCCGCGCCGTTGTCGCCCAGAAGGCAGTGGCATTCGCCGGGCCGCACGTCGAAGGTGACGCCGTTCAGGGCGATCACGTTGCCGAAGCGCTTCTTGATGCCCTGCATGTGGATGATCGGATCGGACATCAGCGTTCCCCCGTCACGCGCTTGCGGATGGCGTTGTTGAAGACGACGGCCAACAGCAGCATCGCCCCCAGGAAGACCTGGAACCAGTCCTGGTCGAACCCGGTATAGGTCAGCCCGATGGTGACCATGCCGAAGATGATCGCCCCGAAGAACGCCCCGATGGCAGAGCCGTAGCCCCCCGTCAGCAGGCAGCCCCCGATGACGGCGGCGATGATCGCCTCGAATTCCTTCATGAAGCCGCGGCGCGCGTCGGTCGATCCGGTGTCGATCACGGTGATGATGGCGACCAGCGTCGCGGCCAGGGCGGTCAGGATGAACAGCGTGATCTTGACGCGGCGCACCGGCACGCCGGAATTGGAGGCCGCGGTCTTGTCACCGCCGGTGGCGAAGATCCAGTTCCCCGCCGCCGTGCGCAGCAGCACGAAGGTCGCCAGCCCCGCCACGCCCAGGAACCACAGGATCTCGACCGGGATGCCGGGGACCGAAGGCACGCCGTTGTTCAGCGTCGCGATGATCCCCCGATCGCCCAGCCAGCGGAACAGGCCCGGAAAGGCGTCGCCCGAGAAGATCGGCGTCAGCCAGTCGCCCGCCACCGCCTCGCGCACGCCACGCAGCTGGGTCGAGCCGTTGGTGAAGAGCTTCAGTCCCACCAGCGACGCGCCGCGCAGGATGAACAGGAAGGCCAGCGTCACGATGAAGCTGGGCAGCCCGGTGCGCAGAACGATGGCCCCGTTCACCGCGCCGGTCGCGGCCGCGAAGGCTATCGTCAGCGGGATCGCAAGGATCAGCGGCAGGCCCAGATTGACGACCAGCACGCCGAAGATCATCCCCGCGAAGGCAACCATCGAGCCGATCGACAGGTCGAATTCGCCCCCGATCATCAGCAGTGCGGCGGCGATGCCAAGGATGCCCAGCTGGGCCGCGGGCGTCAGGAAGTTCATGATGCCCGCCAGCGTGAACATCGACGGGCTGGCGGTGGTCAGAAAGAAGATCGTCACCAGGATCAGGCCGCCGATGGCCCCCAGTTCGGGGCGCTTCATCAGGCGCGTCATCATGGATTCCGTGGCGATCCGTTCGTCTTGCGATGCGATCTCGGTCATCGGGGGTCCCCCTGCTGGCAAAGCGGGGCGGGCGCGGATGGCGCGCCCGCCGATAGGCTTAGCGGATGCCCTGGGCGGACAGCTCGATCACCTGGGCGGCGCTGTCCTGGGTCACCAGGTTCGGCCCCGAGGGCACGTCACCGCCCGGCATCAGGCCGTACTGGGCATTCAGCGCCAGGAAGGCGACCGGCAGATACCCCTGCAGGAACTGCTGCTGGTCGATGGCGAAGGCGGCCTTGCCGTCGGCCACCGCCTGCAGGAAGCCCGCCGACAGATCGAAGCTGGCGATCATCACGTCGTCACGGCCAAGCGCCTCGGCGGCGGCGACGGCGGGCTCTCCGACCAGGCTGGCGCCCAGGCCCAGGACCGTGTCGACCTCGGGGTCGGATTCCAGCGCGGCGCGGACCTTGGACTGCACCTCGGTCGGGTCGTTGGCCGTGGGCACGACCGTCACCGGATGGCCGAAGCCCTCGGCAAAGCCGTCGCAGCGCTGGTCCAGACTGACGTTGCCGACCTCTTGGTTGACACAGATGCCCTTGGTCCCGCCCATTTCGGCCAGCCGCTGCCCCGCGGCCACGCCGGCGTCGTATTCCGACTGTCCCACATGCAGCAGCGCGCCCAGATCGGCCGCCACGTCCGAGCCGGAGTTCATCGAGATTACCGGGATGCCCGCCTCGACCGCGCGCTGGATCGAGGGCCCAAGCGCATCGGCATCGGGGATCGACACGACCAGCCCGTCGGGCTGCTGGTTCACGGCGGCATCGATCAGCTGGCCCATGGCGACCATGTCAAAGACCTCGGGCGACCGGAAATCGACCGTCGCGCCGGTATGTTCGCCCGCCTTGGCGGCACCGTTCTTGACGACCGACCAGAAGGGGTCGTTGGCCTGGCCATGGGCCACCACGATGATGTTCTGCGCCATCGCGGGCGCGGCAAGGGCCAGCAGCGCCGCCACGGCGGCCGAGGCTGTCAGTTTGGTCATGTCTTTCCTCCCTGTTGATCATTCGAAGGGACGCAGGCGACCCCCCGTCATTCCCGGCATCTCCCCTGCCGGATCGCTTGAAGGCCCGTCACGCCGTCCTCGCGGCCGCGGCGGGCCCGGAACTGTCAGCCCTGAAGGGGGACGGTCTCTCCGGTCCGGGCGGCGCGGGTGGCAGCCTCGGCCAGGGCCAGCGCGGCGATGCCGTCGGCAAGCGTCACCGACTGCGGCCGCCCGTCCAGGACGGCGCCGACGAAGGCGTCCCATTCCGCGGCATAGGCGGGCATGTAGCGTTCCAGGAAGAAATAGGTGGGCTTTCCCGACACCACCCCGTCCACCGTCGAACGGACGACCGTGTTCTCCAGCATGTTCCCGGCCTGCAGCAGACCCGTCGAGCCCAGCAGTTCGACCCGCTGGTCGTATCCATAGACGGCCCGGCGGCTGTTCTTGATGACCGCGATGCGCCCGTCGCCATAGCGCAGCGTCACGACTGCGGTGTCCACGTCGCCCGCCGCGCCGATGCGGGGGTCGACGATGCTGCTGCCCACCGCGCTGACGGACACGGGCGCATCGCCCATCAGGAAATTGGCCATGTCGAAGTCATGGATCATCATGTCGCGGAACAGCCCGCCGGACACCTTGATGTAATCGACCGGCGGCGGCGCCGGATCGAAGGAGGTGATCGACAGCAGTTCCGGCTTGCCGATATCGCCCTTCAGCAGCGACGCCTTGAGCGCCGCGAAATTCGGGTCAAATCGGCGGTTGAAACCGATCATCACGGTTGCCGCCCGGTCCGCCACGGCCTCCAGACAGCGCTGTGCCCGGTCCAGCGACAGATCCACGGGCTTTTCGCACAGCACGGCCTTGCCCGACCGGGCCGCAGCCTCGATCAAATCCGAATGCGTGTCGGTCGAGGTCGCGATCAGCACGGCGTCGATCCCGGGATCGTTCAGGATCGCGTCGGAGCTGCGGGCCTCGGCGCCATGCGCGGCGGCAAGGGTGCTGGCGGCCTCTGCGTGGATGTCCGACACCGCCACCAGGGTGGAGCGGGTATGGCCCGCGATGTTCACCGCGTGAACCTGTCCGATCCTGCCGGCACCCAGCAAACCCACCTTCAGCATCCGAATCCCCCCATCGCGTTCGCGGCCTCTCCCTGCCGCTGCGTCATCATGGGTACACTGATTGCACGCGCGTGCAAGCATTTTTTGCACGCGCGTGCTTTTCTTGCTGTGGTAGCCTTTTGGCTGCCGTATAGCTATCGACAGGACAGGCCACCGATCATGACAGGAGCCAGCCATGAGCAAGCCCGACCGGTTCGACAGTGTGACCGCGGACGATGTCGCGATCGCCGCCGGCGTGTCGCGCTGGACGGTCAACCGCGCCTTCAAGAAGGACGCCTCGATCTCGGCCAAAAGCCGAGAGAAAGTGATGTCCGCCGCGCAGGCGCTTGGCTATATCCCCGATCTCAGCGCGTCGGCCCTGGCATCGACGCGGTCGAACCTTGTGGCGCTGCTGGTCGATGACTTTGCCAACCCGCACAAGCTGGTGATGATGGATTGCCTGACCCGGGCGCTGCGGGGACGGGGCCTGGACACGCTGCTGGTCAACACGCTTGACCGCGAGGACACGACCCCGGCGCTGATCAATGCCAGCCAGCGGCGGGTGGACGCCACGATCCTGATTGGCATCCAGTTCGACGACGACGTGCTGGCAGCGGCCCATCGGGCGCATCGCTTCAAGAAGCTGATCATCTTTGCCCGGACCTCCCGCAACCCCGACACGATCTCCATTGCCGTGGACGACGAGATCGCGACCAAGGAGATTGCGCATTACGTGATTGCCAAGGGATATCGCCGCCCGCTGTATGTCGCCGGACCCAATACGGCGTCGGCGCATCTGTTGCGCAAGGAGACCTTCGCCCTGGTCTGGCAGGACCGGTTCGGCCACGTCCCCGAGACGGTTTCGGTGCCGCGCTATGATCCCATCCTGTCGGCCGAGATCGCGTTCCGGACATTGCACGGCCGCAAGGGCGCCGATCTGCCCGACGTGATCGTCTGCGAGAACGATGCCCTGGCCTTGGGTGCCATCGACACGATCCGCTACAGGCTGGGACTGCGCGTTCCCCAGGACATCGCGGTCGTCGGCTTCGACGACGTACCGCAGGCCGCCAGCCCGCACTATCAGTTGACCACATACCGTCAGCCGCTTGCCGAGATGGCCGGTTACCTTGTCGACGTCCTGGAAAGCGCGGATTCAAGGAACCTGGACCGCAAGTTCACCGGCGAATTGGTCATCCGGCACAGCGCCTGAGATGGCATGAAGGCAGGCATGATTGGGTGACGGTCGATTTGGTCCTGATGCCATGCGCCGATGATCGGCACAGATGATCGTGAAGGACAGCTTTGATCCGCAGACGTCCCTGCTGACCGGACTTGCCATACCGTTCTAACAGTTACGACAGTTCGTTCAAGGCGCGCCGAAAACGTGGATGCTGGCGACGGCGACCTGGTACGTCAGGCTGGTCTTGCCACCGGGGAAAGGATGCCTAAGAGCATGATTTCTGCGTATTAGGGCAGGGGGCCGGGTATCCGACCAATCTAACGGCTGCCGGATGATAATCGCACCTGGTCTTCACGTCGAGGCAATCCTTTCGCCGCTGGCTCGCTTGAACAAAAAGATCAGTCCTATCGCGGTACGAATGACACGGGCAGATGCAGCGCCTGGATCGACATGGATTAAGAACCGTGCAGCCAGCTTGGCCCAGTTGCCGTGTCCATCTTCGACCTTCGCTGTGCGGGGGTGCACCGCCCGAGCAGCCTCTGCCGTGCCGTCCAGTGCCGACCGTAGACCCCAGGTATGGGACAGGGCGTAGTTGGTTCGACGCTATCGCTCAGCGTCGCTTGGCCCAGTTGCCCGGCATCATGCGTCAGGATCCGTTTGCGTCGATCGCGTGGGAACAGCCGGATGCTGAAAGGCGCCTCCAACAGACGGATCTGCTGTCTGACGGTCGGGGGATCATGCCCAGCTCAGTCGCCGCAGCGCCGACCGAACCCTGTGGAGCTCCTGTCTCGAAGCACTCAATGGTCTTGATATTGACGTCACGCTTGATGCACGGACATTCCGCGAAACTGCCTAGGCTGTCCGGTCGCTACCAGGACAGCCGAACTATCATGTTGTCACCAAGTTAAAATGTCGCGTGTTCCGCCATTTAGAAATGTCGCTTGCCGTGCAGCGAGGCGGCGAGGCGGCGAGCCGGGCCCGGCCCGCTCTCTCCATCAAGGGCCGTAGGGACGGGGCCGGCGACTTTGGACTTTGA